>JAJPEB010000011.1 GCA_023252315.1 Candidatus Woesearchaeota archaeon
ACCTGCTGCGCGCGCACGAGGCCCTCATGCGGATCGCGGGGAGATGACCTCTGCGCAACCAATAAATACTCTGCACCGATCTTCGCTTCCATGACCCTCGGACGCATCTGCGCCGCCGCATTCTCGCGCGCCAGCGCTGCGGTCGTCCGTGTCGTTGTCGTCGTCTTCTAGGCCTCGCAGGATCTGGAAGCGCATCTCCTCGCGTCGGGCTGACACCCGCATGACGCGCGCGCCAACGGTCCCGCCGGTTCCGGGTTTCCAACGCACGATACGACAATAGAACCTGAGCGATCCCCATGCCAGCGACAACATTTAAAACGGACCAAGCACCGCCCGCACGCATGCCCGAGCTCCCCAAGGACTACGACCCGAAGATCGCCGAGCCGAAGTGGGAGCGCTTCTGGGAAGAGCAGGGCATCCACGTCCACGAGCCGACGCCGCAGAGCGTCACGATCGACACGCCGCCGCCCACCGTGAGCGGGCGCATGCACATCGGGCACGCGTCGTCGTACGCGCAGCAGGACTTCTACGCGCGCTTCCACCGCATGCGCACGGGCGGCAAGGTGTTCTTCCCCTTCGGCACGGACGACAACGGCCTCGCGACGGAGCGGCTCGTCGAGCGCACGAAGGGCGTCAAGAGCTCGAGGATGTCGCGCAAGGACTTCCGCGAGCTGTGCATGCAGACGATCAGGGAGCTCAAGCCCGAGTTCGTCGCGGACTGGAAGCGCATCGGCATGAGCTGCGACTTCTCGCGCACGTACAGCACGATCGACCACCGCGCGCAGGCGACGAGCCAGCGCAGCTTCCTCGACCTCTTCCGCAAGGGGCTCGTCTTCCGCCAGGAGACGCCGGTGAGCTGGTGCCCGCTGTGCCAGACGGCGATCGCGCAGGCGGAGTTCGAGAACGTCGAGATGCAGAGCACGTTCAACGACATCGCGTTCTCGTGCGAGGGCGAGCCGCTCGTCATCGCGACGACGAGGCCCGAGCTCATCCCCGCGGTCGTGGCCATCGCGGCGCACCCCGACGACGCGCGCTACGCCGGGCTCGCGGGCAAGAAGGCGACGGTCCCGCTCTCGGGGCACGAGGTCCCGATCGTCTTCGACGAGAAGGTCGAGATGGAGAAGGGCACGGGCATCATGATGGTGTCCACGTTCGGCGACAAGGACGACGTCGAGAAGTGGTACAAGCACTCGCTGCCGCTGCGCGTCGTCTTCACGCGCGACGGCAAGCTCAACGCGCTCGCGGGCAGGTACGAGGGGCTCACGATCAAGGAGGCGCGCAAGCAGGCGCTCGAGGACCTCAAGGCGCAGGGGCTCGTCCTGCAGAGCAGGCAGATCACGCACGCGGTGAACGTGCACGAGCGGTGCGGGACGGAGATCGAGTTCCTCAAGACCCCGCAGTGGTACATCCGCGTGCTCGACCGCAAGGAGGAGCTGCTCGAGGCCGCAAACGGGATCGCGTGGCACCCGCCGCACATGAAGGTGCGCTACGACCACTGGGTCGAGAACCTGGGCTGGGACTGGTGCATCAGCAGGCAGCGCTCGTTCGGCGTCCCGTTCCCCGTGTGGCATGACAAGAGGGACGGCACGATCCACGTCGCCGACGAGAGCCAGCTGCCCGTCGATCCGTTCGTCGACAAGCCCTCGTCGGTGCCGCAGGCGGAGTGGGAGCACCTCGAGCCCGAGACGGACGTCATGGACACGTGGGCGACGTCGTCAGTCACGCCGCAGATCGCGCTCGGGTGGAACGACGATCCCGAGCGGGCGGAGCGGCTCTTGCCGATGACGGTGCGGCCGCAGGCGCACGACATCATCAGGACGTGGGCGTTCTACACGATCGTGAAATCGCTCTCGATGCACGGGACGGTGCCGTGGCGCAACATCGCGATCTCGGGCTTCGTGACGGACCCGCACGGCAAGAAGATGAGCAAGAGCAAGGGCAACGTCGTCGCGCCCCAGGACATGATCGAGAAGTACTCGGCCGACGCGATCCGCTACTGGGCCGCGGGAGCGAAGCTCGGCGACGACATCCCGTACCAGGAGAAGGAACTGGTGTCGGGCAAGAAGACCGCGACGAAGCTGTGGAACGCGAGCAGGCTCGCGCTCGCGAGCCTCGAGGGGTACGCGGGCTTCGACGGCGCGCACGCGGACCTCGAGACGGCCGACCGCTGGCTGCTCGGCAGGCTCGGCGCGCTCGTCGCCGCGTGCACGCGCGCGTTCGAGGAGTACGACCACACGCGCGCGAAGTTCGCGCTCGAGCAGTTCTTCTGGAACGACCTGTGCGACAACTACCTCGAGATCGTGAAGGGCAGGCTCTACGAGCCCAAGCAGCCCCGCGAGCGCGCGAGCGCGCAGTTCGCGCTGCTCAACGCGCTCGAGACGGTGCTCAAGCTGCTCGCGCCGTTCATGCCGCACGTGACCGAGGAGATCTACGCGCATCTGCCGGCCGCGGACGAGCAGGGCGGGAAGGCGCGCAGCATCCACCTGAGCGCGTGGCCGCTCGCGCAGCAGTCGTGGCGCGACGAGGAGGCCGAGCGCGTGGGCGCGGACATGGTGCGCGTGATCGAGGCGGTGCGCAAGCACAAGAGCGCGAAGGCGATGAGCATGGGCGCTCCCGTGGGCGCGCTGCGCGTGCGCTCGCCCGCGGACCTCTCGGCCGTGAAGGCGGACCTGCTCTCCGTCACGCGCGCGGCGTCGCTCGAGTGGGAAGAGGGCGAGTTCTCGGTCGAGATCGGGTGAGCTGCCCCGGGGCGGGGCGCCGCTATGCGGACGGCTTGCGCGCGCGCACGTACCAGTCCCACAGCTCGGGCCTGCCGGAGAAGTCCTCGTAGCTCTCGACGTCCTTCCACGCGTAGCGCACGCGCTTGATGACGACGTTGCGGAAGCCCGCGTCCGCGAGCCGCGCGCGCAGCTCGAACTCGTAGTAGAGCTTCTGGCGCTCGCCGTCGTCGTAGACGCCGCCCATGATGTCGTACCGGTTGCGCTGCGCGATCCTGCACGCGCTGCGCAGCGCCGCCTTCTCGTCGGGATGGCGCGCGAGCTCGCGCTCGTAGACGAGGGTGAAGTAGTAGAGGACCGCCTCCATCGCGGGGAAGATGCCGAGGAAGACGCCGCCCTCGCGAAGCGACGCATGGATCTGGGAGAGCGACGCGTTCACGTCGCGCGAGCAGGGATGGAGGACGGAGTTCACGGCGATCGCGACGTCGAACGTGAGGCCGCTGCGCGCGAGCTCCCTCGTGTCGTGCTGCACGAACGAGACGTTGCGGCGCGCGCCCTGCAGCCTGCGCGCCTCGTCGAGCATCTTGCGCGAGAAGTCGATCGCGACGACGTGGCCGAAGCGCTGCGCGAGCCGGGGGATGAGGTCGCCCCTGCCCGTGCCGATGTCCGCGACCGTGAGGCGCTCGGGGCTCGGGATCTTCAGGAGGTCCGCGTAGAGGGGATTGCGCACGCGCTCGCGCAGCGGGCTGATGATGTGCGTGTGGTACTCCTGCGCGTAGTTGTCCCACTGGTGGCGCTCCATGGGATCGCGTACCGTTGCACGCCGTATTTAATGGGTTGCGCTGGAGGTGTTGTCTGAATTTTTTTCGTGAGCTCTTTTCTTTCGGTGCCGCTTGGAAACCGGAGACCTCGTTCTCTTGTGCTTCACGACCGAATCATTTCATGCGCTACATGCGTGCGCAGCGACGGTGTGGATACACTCGGATCTCCCAAAAGAAAATGTCACTTCTTTTAGATAGGTACAAATTTTATAAAGCGACGCGGCCTTCTGCTGCAGATGCAGGAGTCGCCCAGGGAATATACGACGCTCGTCGATTTCTCGCATGTCGCAGGACGCGACCGCGACGTTGTCCGCCCCTCGGACTATCCGTTCGGGGTGCAAGATGCGCAGGGGATCCTGGTGCGCGAGGAGCGCTTCGGCAAGAGCGGACGCGCGCTCGTGCCTGCGTACCAGCAGATGCCGAGCGGGCTACTCGAGGTAGCCGCGGAGCAGACGGAGGGCGAGCTTGGTGACGCGCTCAAGGAGGAAGTCGCTGCGCAGTACGAGGCGCTCGGCCTCAACGGGCCCGCCGCGAACATGTACGGGCTACGCAAGCTCGTGCACGGGCTCAACAGCAACGACAGGCACGGGCAGAACCTCTATCTCTCGACGCTCATGCTCTCGGGCGATCTCTCGTCGAAGGAGCCGCACGCGATCGAGCTCTCGCGCGCGGGCGAGCGCTACGCATCTCTCGTGGCGCAGGGATGGCACTACCTCTTCATGCCGGGCACATTCGACATCGGCACGACGGAGCGCACGCTGCGCGCGCAGGACAGGACGCTGCTATGCGAGCGCCTCGCGTTCTCGATCCCTATGGAAACTGTCTATACGTCGGTGCTGGACTGCGGGATTCATATGGAAGCGGCGGGGCTGCTGATGCCCGACGGCAAGGTCGTCAAGACGCACAAGGGATGGCAGCCCATTGCATCAGCGTTCCCGAAGAAGGCGCGCATGCGCAACCATGCGGACACCGCGTACAAGACGATCGATCTCGACGCCATCGTGCGCGGGGAGGGGCTCGAGCCTGTGCCGCATGCGTTCGCAGCGCAGGTCGCGGCGTACGAAGGAATCCACGTCTTCAGGCCCGCTGCGGGGCCGTGGGACGCAGAGGTGAACAGGCCTTACTCATTCGCGCAGCACGCAGCGACGCAGACGGGCAGCGCAATCTGGAAGCTCGCGGCGCTCATGCACTTCGTGGGCGATCCCAACGGGTCGTTCCTCAGATACGCGCTGGGGGCGCAGTTCAAGGAGCGCCACCTCGTCTTCTTCGCGCATGCGGCGGACAGGGGCGTGCCGCTCGGCGACAGTGGACGCACCGTGCGCGTCTCGGGCAGCAAAGGCACAGGATTCCCGCGCGAGTACGCCCCCGAGCGTCTCTCCATGAGGATCGACAGGAACATGATCGCGGGCGCACTCTTCTCGCTCGGAGATAGGCTGCGCGAGATCCAGATGGCGATGCCGCCCTACGAAGCGCCGTGGGAGGTCGTGTATGCGGCGCCGGTGCCTGTGCTTCCGATGGGAGAGCTCATGCAGCGGGTCGAACGGGGAGAGTCGCCGCGGGAAGCTTCTTTCGAATACCGCGGACCGATGCCGAAAGGAATCAACTAACGCTCACGCCTTCCTCACGGCGTACCCGCCGCCGTCCCTGTCCTCGACGAGGTAGCCGCGCTCCCGGATCTCGTCGCGCAGCGCGTCCGAGCGCTTCCAGTCCTTGCGCGCGCGCGCCTGCTCGCGCTCCCTCGCGAGCGCCGCGATCTGCGCGGGGATCTCGTCCTCGCCGAAGCGCGCGATGCCAAGGCCCAGCACTTCGTCGAACCTCTGCGCGAGCGCGACGCGCTGCGCGGGGGCGATGGCGTCGTCGCGCAGCAGGTCCCACAGCGCCGCGAGCGCCTTGGGCGTGCTGAGGTCGTCGTCGATCGCGCGCGCGAACGCGTCCTCGTGCGCCTTCGCCTCGCTGCGCTCGCCGCCGATGCCCGACTTGCCCTTGAGGTCGACGATCTTGTTCCTGAGCGATTCGTAGGAGCTCCTCGCGCTCTCCATCGCCTCCCAGCTGAAGCCGAGCTGCTGGCGGTAGTGCGCGGTGAGGCAGAGGTAGCGGTAGACGAGCGGGGCGTAGCCCTTGTCGACGAGCGCCTGGAGCGTGAGGAAGTTGTCGCCCGACTTCGCCATCTTGCCCTTGTCGATCACGAGGAACTCGCCGTGCATCCACACGTTGACCCAGGGCTTCCTCCCCGTGGCGCCCTCCGCCTGCGCGATCTCGTTCGTGTGGTGCACGGGGATGTGGTCGATGCCGCCGCAGTGGATGTCGAAGTGCTCGCCGAGGTACTTCATGCTCATGGCGGAGCACTCGATGTGCCAGCCCGGGAAGCCCGTGCCCCACGGCGAGTCCCACTCCATCTGCCGCTTCGCGCCGTCCGTCGGGCTCAGCTTCCAGAGCGCGAAGTCCGCAGGGTTGCGCTTGCCGCTCGCCACCTCGACGCGCGCGCCTGCCTTGAGCTTCTCGATGTCGAGGCGCGCGAGCTTGCCGTAGTCGTCTACCTTCGCGGTGTCGAAGTACACGCCGTCGCCGATGGCGTACGTGAGGCCGCGGCGCTCGAGGGTCTCGATCTGCGCGATCTGCTCGGGGATATGGTCCGTGGCCTTGCACCAGATGTCGGGCTCCCCGATGTTGAGCCTGCGGATGTCGTCCTTGAACGCGTCGGTGTAGAAGCGGGCGACGTCCCACACGCTCTTGCCCTCGCGCGCGGCGCCCTTCTCCATCTTGTCCTCGCCCTCGTCGGCGTCGCTCGTGAGGTGGCCCACGTCCGTGATGTTCATCACGTGCCGCACGGAGAATCCGTCGTAGCGCAGCGTTCGCACGAGGATATCCTCGAAGAGGTACGTGCGCAGGTTGCCGATGTGCGCGTAGTGGTAGACGGTGGGCCCGCAGGTGTAGAGCTTCACGGTCTCGCCTATGGGCGCGAACGGCTCCTTGCGGCGGGTGAGCGTATTGTAGAGCATGAGGGGCATGCGGGCTGCGCGAGGGGCTGCGTATAAAAAACCTCTTTTGAGTGTTTTATTCTATAGAGAAATAAATGCGCATTTGGGCGTATTCTCTCGCGCAAGGGGTGCCCTGCCGTCGTCGTGGGCGCGCGCAGGCGCAGGATTTTTGGCAATTTTGTTACTACTTTTATGTAATAAACCGAAAAATATATAAAGTTCCCGCACTGACAACTGCCCAGAGGATACACATGAAGAACGACGACGGATTCATCTACGAGGAGGAGGCGTTCTCCGACGAGGACAAGAAGACGCTCACGCGCCTCAAGGGCAGGCAGGTGAGGGACCCCGTCACGGGCCGCAAGCAGAAGGCAGGCAACCCGCTCAACAGCAAGAACCTCTCGCGCAAGGAGTTCGAGGAGTTCATGACGGAAGAGATGCGCCTCGACTTCTAAGCGGCGTCTCCTTCCTGCTTCCTTCTCCGCTTTCTCGCTCTCTCTTTTCCATGCCATCTCCGATCTCTCGCTCCCCCGCCGTTCCGGTTCTCGTCCCGCTCATGCCGGATCCCGTGTTCCTTTCCTATCCCCAGGCACTCCCCGCGGCTCCAGATCCTGGAGGAGCACGATGGCGCGAGCTCCCGGAGCCGCCCGCGAAAGCATCGCGCCGGCGGCGTTCCCTTATGACGCGGCACGCCTCGAAAAATTTATAAGGGGCCTTCCGAGGAGGAGCCGCCAGTGGTGTGGTGTTGAGGGCGGCCGTGTGGTAAGGAGAGAGTCTTCTTCGTACGCGTACGCGCTCATCGGCATCGTCGGCGCGGTCGCGCTCATCGCGCTCTTCATCACGATCAGGGCCATCATCCCGGCTCCTTCTGCGCCCTCGGGCAACCTCTTCGGCCAGGCGACGGACAGCGCGGGCACTGGCGAGCACGTCACGTACAACGGGCACCAGTACCCGGTGGTGCGCGTGCCCGAGGACGGCGTCGGGCTGCAGGTCACGGTCTCCAACACCACGGCGACGTTCACGAGCCCGGGCGGCTCGATCACGCCGTTCACGCTCAGGGTAGGAGAGAGCGCAGTGGTGCATGATCCCACAGGCGGCGTGCCCGAGGCGCAAGGCGCACCCGCGGACGCTGTCCTGCTCAAGACCACCACCGTCACGCTCATGCGCATCAGGCCCTCGGGCGCGGACATCGTCCTCGCGCCGGGCACGCAGGCATGCGGCGGCGCGGCCGACGGCATGACGCCGCTGTGCAGGGGTCCTGACGCGTGCTGCGGCGGGCTGTGCACGCAGCTGCCCAGCTGCGGCGGCAGGCCCGACGGCGCGGTCTCGACGTGCGGCGCGCGCCAGCTCTACTGCTGCGCGGGCAAGCTGAGCACGGCGGCGTGCGGCACGACCACGCAGACCGCGGGATGCTCCGCTGACGACCCTGCGTTCTCGTGCCGCGATCCCTTCGCGACGGTCCTCTACGGCAGCACATCCACGCAGCCGATGCAGCAGCGCGTCGGCGCGACGCTCATAGGCCCGGGGATCTCCTCGGGCGCGCTCACGTGCATGGACGGCACCGTGCGCAGCTTCACGGAGGCACCCGGCAACGCGGGGTCCGTGCACCAGCTCGCTGCGATGTGCGGCGATCTCGTCGGCAAGAGCTCGTATCGGGCGGCGTTCTCTGTCACGTATGACTCGGTCGCGCGCCCCGTCGACTACGAGGACGGGTGCCCCGTGCAGCGCTGCCTGCCCGCGCACCCGGGCGTGTGCCCCGCGTTCGACCAGATCGTCGCCTGCCTGCAGGGGCAGACCGCGCAGCCGACCTACGGCCCGAGCGGCTGCCAGACGGGAGCGGTCTGCGTGCCCGACCAGAAGAACCCCTCGTCACGGTCGTGCACGACGCTCGTGTGCCCTGCGACCGCGCAGGCGAGCGGCAGGATCTCCGCTCCTGTCCAGACGGCCGCGCAGGCCCAGCTGACCGGCCCGGAGGCACCGCAGTGAAGCGCTCCTCGCACGCGCTCGTCGCGGTGTCGCTCGTCCTCATCGTCGCGCTCGCGACGCCCGTCTTCGCGGCCTCGTTCCTCGACAGCATCTTCGGCGGATTCCAGAACATGCTCGGCGGGGTGAGCATCAAGGTGGGAGGCCAGTCCACCACGGCCACGTGCCAGAGCACGTGCACCCAGCAGCAGCTCAACGCGATACGCTGCGCCGACAGGGTGTACGATTCCCCTCCCCCGATCCCGGTCTCGGGAGCGATACCCCTCGCGCAACTCGCGGGGCGATCGAACGCCTCGCGCGAGCGCTGCGAGCAGGTCTCCACCGGCTGCTACCAGTGGAAGCAGGAGGCATCGCTCACGTGCGCGGGCACGACCGTATGCAACAACTGGGGCGGCATGAACTTCAGCACCGTGCCCGACGATACGGGCGCGAACGATCCCGCGAACCTCGGCACGTGCGCATGCCCGAACACGCGCAACGCGAACTACGGGTTCCAGTATTACCGCGCAGACCCCAGCGACGGCATCTGCAAGACGCTCGACGCGAACGCGAACCAGACCGGCTGGTGCCGCTGGCAGGGCACGACGTGCGGCGCGGGGACGCCCAACTGCTGCGCGGCAGACACGGGCGGCGCGCAGGCGTGCATCTCCGGGCAGTGCGCGGTCACGGCCGCATGCGCGACGGACGCGGACTGCGGGCAGAACCGCACTTGCGTCGACGGCGCGTGCAGGCAGCCGCGCATCATGAGCGCGAACAACGGCCCCCAGGGCAGCAATATCTACGGCACCGGATGGACGGGCCGCTTCAATCTCGTCACCGCCCCGGGCACGGGCGGCAAGGGCAACCCGGGCACGTACCAGTCCACGCTGTGCAGGCCCGACCAGTGCCCGAGCTTCCCCAACGACTACAATCCTGCCGGCGCGCCCTGGTGGCCCGGCACGGAGGCGAAGTTCCCCGGCGAGACGGACAGGTGCTTCTCGCCCGGCGACATCAGCAGGCAGCCGAGCTGGGCCTGCCACAACTCGATCAACCCGGGGCCGCTCCCTGCGGGGCCCACGCTCTCGACGTGCTACGGCGGCTGGAACGGCACGCTCCTCGACGACGGCACGAACAGGCTGTGCTGCATTTACACCGGCACGAACGACACGCCCCACGGATACCAGTTCGTGAAGAGCTCGAGCTGCATGTACAACGCGTGCACGGGCCAGGCGCTCTGCCCCTCGGGCCAGTCGTGCAACGCGATCACGGGCCAGTGCCAGGCCCCGCCGGGCGGCTGCACGTCGAACTCCCAGTGCAACGACGGGAACCAGTGCACGGCGGACACGTGCAACCTGCAGACCGGCAAGTGCGCGAACGTCGCGCTGCCCTCGGGCACGGCGTGCAACGACGGCAACAGCTGCACGACTCCTGACGCGTGCCTAAGCGGCGTGTGCACCGGACCGAACACATGCCCCGTCTGCGGCCCGCAGGACGGCCAGTGCCCCTCCGGCTGCACGAACGTCACCGATCCCGATTGCCCCGTGTGCCCCGCGGGCGCGTGCCGCGTGGGCGGCGTGTGCATCCCGAACGGGCAGAACGTCACCGCGTGCACCGTGTGCCAGGGCGGCCAGGTCGCCGCGAGGCCCAACGGCGCCGCATGCAGCGACGGCAACAGCTGCACGAGTCCCGACACCTGCCAGGGCGGCACGTGCCAGGGCGGCGCGAACGTCTGCCCCGCGTGCACGAACGAGTGCTCGCCCGGCGATGAGGACTTCCCGCGCTGCAGCAACGACCGCAGCGGCGTGCTCTCCTCGTGCGTGCTCGGGGCCGACGGCTGCTACGACATCGCGCGCACGGCGTGCTCGCAGGGCCTCTTCTGCGATCCTGCGACCGTCTCGTGCAAGGCGCTGTGCGTCGACGAGTGCAGCCCCGGCGCGCGCATGTGCACCTCGGCGCCGGCCTCAGGCTGCTCCGCGAACGCACCCTACGAGTGCATCGCGTCGTCCATCAGGAACGACAACTTCAAGGACCTCCTCCCCAACGTCTTCTTCACGCTCAGGAGCTCGACCCCGATCACGCCCGCGCAGGGCATCGTCACTTGCCAGGACGGCACGAAGGTCCCCGTCAATGCCACTGGCCCGCTCAGCCTCACGATCAACGTCTCCGTGCGCTGCCCCGACGTCGCCGAGGGCCGCGACTACCGCGCCACGTTCCGCTTCGACGTGAACAACACGGCGGGCAACCCCATCGATATCTTCGGCGAGGCGTTCGCCGTGCGCGAGAACTCGTCGGCGCAGGACTTCCGCACCTGCACGCAGGGCCAGGACGGCTGCTACGACTGGAGCGTCGCGCAGGCATGCGCGCAGGGCCAGGCGTGCGACGGCGGCTTCTGCCACCCCACGACCGCGTGCTCGGACGGCATCGACAACGACGGCGACGGCAGCATCGACTATCCCTTCGATCCGGGCTGCGCGTGCGCGTCGGACAACAACGAGAGCGACATCTCGGACGACGGCGAGCGGGCGTGCGCGGGCATGCCCCCCGACGGCTGCTTCGACGCGTCCGACGCATTCCCTCTCCTCACGAGCCCCGACACGGACGGCGACGGCCACGCGGACGACTGCGACAACTGCATCCTCGCGGCGAACCCGGGCCAGGAGGACGGGGACCATGACGGCATCGGCGACGCGTGCGAGGCCACCTGTACGAACGAGTGCGATCCTACGCAAGGCTACCCTCGCTGCGAGCAGGGCACCCCGGGCGGCCCGTCCGTGGTCTCGCGCTCCTGCGTGCTCGGGCAGGACGGCTGCTACGCGCAGGTCGTGACCCCGTGCGCGAGCGGCATCTGCAGCTCCCAGACGGGCATGTGCGCGGGGAGCCCCGCCTGCGGCAACGGCGTGCTCGACAGCAACGAGTCGTGCGATGACGGCAACAGGAACACCTACGACTCCTGCAGCGACATTTGCACCGCGTGCGTGCCGAAGACGCCTCCCGCATGCCCCGCGGGCTTCCGGCTGAGCGCGCCGGGCGACATCGATGGCGACCACTGCGGCGACTACCTCTGCGTGCCCGTGCCCGCATGCGGCGACGGCGTCATCCAGGCGGGCGAGGAGTGCGACGCGGACGCGCCGCTGCTGCACGTCTTCAGCGCGCAGCCCCCGCTCGACAACGCGACCACGCTCTCCTTCGTGAGCGACAGCGTCTTCGCGGGCGACCTCGCGTACGCAGGCTCGCTCTGGCACTTCCGCGCGGACCTCGACGCGCTCAGGCTCGACATCAGCGGCGCGAACGGCACCCCCTCGCAGTCGGCATCGCTCTCGCTCTCGCCCGACGGCACATATGGCGCGACTTGGCCGATCGTGCAGGGCACGCGTGTCGTCCTCAACTTCACGGGCCAGGACTGGGGCCCCATCCAGGGCTGCGGCAGCTTCGACCACTTCACGGGCGGAGCGCTCTCGTGCTCGCCCTCCACCTGCCTCTTCAACACGTCGCTGTGCCAGGGTCCCCAGACGGGCGGCTCGTGCGGGGACGGCGTCATCCAGGTCGGCGAGGACTGCGACGGCATGAACTGGACCCCGATCGCAGGCTGCGGCAACTTCGATATGTTCACGGGCGGCACGCTCTCGTGCGGGTCCACATGCAGCTTCAACACGTCGAGCTGCGTCCCGCCCGACCTGTGCGGCAACGGCCAGGTCAACGCGGGCGAGCAGTGCGACGACGGCAACAGGGCGGGCGGCGACGGCTGCAGCGCGACATGCCAGGCGGAGAGCGCGTTCTGCGGCAACGGCGCCGTGGACGCGGGCGAGCAGTGCGACGACGGCAACAGGCGCTCGGGCGACGGGTGCACCTCCGCATGCCGGATCGAGCACGTCTGCGGCGACGGCCTCATCAGCCCCGGCGAGGAGTGCGACGTCGGCAGCGCAAGCCTGCAGGTGAGCGATCCTTCCTCACAGGTCGCTGCTGCCTCCCTGCGCTTCGTAGGTGCCCACGCGTGGAATGGCACGTTCTCGCTCTACGGCATCACGTGGTCGGCGACGCTCAACGCGGGCGCCCCGAGCCTCACGATCGCGAACGCCACATGGTCGGTCTCCCCCGCGCTCGCGCAGCGCATGGACGGGTCGTACTCCGTGGCGATTCCCGGACTCAACGGAACCTCGGGACCTGCGCTCAATTTCACGCTCACACTGGCGCAGGCCTGGGGCCCGATCACGAGTTGCTCGAGCCTCGACACGTTCGCTGGCGGCAGCCTCTCCTGCAACCCCGCGACATGCCTCTTCAACACGACGTACTGCACCGCGCCGCCCTCGGGGATCTGCGGCAACGGGATCATCGAGCCGGGCGAGCAGTGCGACGGCACCAACTGGGGCCCGATCTCCGCCTGCAGCGCGTTCGACAACTATACCGGAGGCTCGCTCAGCTGCACGAGCCAGTGCCTCTTCGACGTGAGCCTCTGCACGGGCGGTCTCCCCAACGCGACGTGCGGCGACGGCATCATCGAAGCGGGCGAGCAGTGCGACGGCGAGGCCCATGGCCCTATCCAGGGCTGCGGCAGCTTCGACACGTTTGGCGGCGGCCCCCTGACCTGCACGAGCGCGTGCGTCTTCAACACGTCGCAGTGCACGCCGCCCGCGGCGGGCGCGTGCGGCAACGGGATCATCGAGCCCGGCGAGGACTGCGACAGGACCGCATGGGGCCCCATCGCCGGCTGCACGGGCCTCGACAGCTTCACGGGCGGCAACCTCTCCTGCTCGCCCGCGACGTGCCACTTCGACACGTCCGCGTGCATCGCGCCGCAGTGCGCCGACGGCATCGACAACGACGGCGACGGCAAGGTCGACTACCCGCATGACCCCGAGTGCACGGGGCCTGGCGACAATTCCGAGTCGCCCGTGTGCGGCGACGGCTCGGTCGACGCAGGCGAGCAGTGCGATCTCGGCGCCGCGAATGGCGCATGCCCGTCCTCGTGCAGCGCCTCGTGCACCGCGAACAGCTGCGGTGGCGGAGGAGGCGGCGGTGGGGGAGGCGGTGGCGGAGGAGGCGGAGGCAGCTTCCTGCCCGGCGGCAACTCGCGCGGCGACTGCATCACGGGCTGGCACAAGGTCGACGGCGTGTGCGTGCGCGACGACTCCGTCACGACGCCCGTGCAGCCGACGCACCCGGTAGTGCCCCCGCAGCCGAGCCTGCTCGCGTCGTACGACCGCACGATCACCGTCGACCCGCTCAGCGTCGTCACGTACGAGGTCACGCTCACGGCGCAGGGCAAGGCCGTCGAGGGCGGGCGCGTGTGGCTCGACGTGCCGGGCGACTGGGACTACTCGGGGCCGGTGAGCGTCGGCACGCTCGCGCCTGGCGAGAGCGCCGTCGCGACGTTCAGGCTCATCGTGGGCGCGAGGAGCATCCCCGCGGATACCCTCGCGGTGCACGTCGAGAGCGGCAACGCGGGGTCGCAGGAAGGCCAGGTCGACGCGCAGATCAGCTGCCCCGACTTCCTCGTCAAGGCGAAGCCGCGCTTTGGCGACTACGGGCCCGGCGAGGACATCCCGGTCTACGTGATCGTGTGCAACCCGCAATCGGCCCCCCGGGGGAGCCTCGAGGTCGGGCTCGACGTGAACCGCGGCCGCAAGACGCTCTACGGGGACTACATCGACGTGTTCGCGATCCCCGCGAACGGGAGGCTCGTGCAGGTCGTGAACGTGCCTGAGCCCAGCGTCGCAGGCGGCGGCGCCGTCACGAACGCGATCCTGCGCGAGCGCGGGATCACGGTCGACACTGACACTCACGCCATACCAAGCAACTGAGGTGCAACAATGTTCGTGTTCGGAATCGATATGCCACTGCCCGAGATGCTGTTCATCCTCGTCGTGCTGGTGCTCGCCGCGATGGTGTTCATCATCATCCAGATATGGCACACCAACAAGCACATGAGGATCCTCGAGAACACGACGCTGCAGATCCGCCAGTACGAGGAGGAGGAGGTCGAGCAGGTCCGCAGGTTCGAGACGGACATGAAGAAGCTCGAGGCCGAGGAGGCGGAGCTGTTCGTGACGAAGGTCGTGCCGACGGTGAGCAAGCTCGAGAACTACGTCGCGGTGGAGCTGCTGCGCGGCAAGGACCCCGAGGAGATCCGCGGCGCGATCGTGAAGCGCGGCATCAATCCAGAGCTCGCGACGAAGGTCGTGAACTCCATGACGTACTACATGGACTTCTTCCAGAAGATGCCCGACAAGAAGGTCGACATCCACGTGGCGGCGGCGAACGAGATGAAGGCGTCGCTGCCCAAGGCGAAGTAGGATTTTCTGTTTCTTTCTCTTTCCTCTCCTTTTCTTTCCTTCCTCTTTTCCTATCCCGCGACCGGTTGCTAGTTCTCCTGTACTTCTCTGGGTTTCGCTCCCCCGAACACGCTCTGGCGCCGCCTTGGAGCGCACTTAGAAACCTGCCGATGCATGCAGGCAGTTTTCGTAGGATCACGCACTACGACAGCTCGAGGCTTAGGGGCGCACCGCACGCGACACGCGACCCTGAACCTTAAAATATCCCTCCGCCTCCTCAACGGCATGCCCCAGTACGCCCTCTACTTCGTGCCGCACGAACTCGAGCGCGAGAAGCTCGCGCTGCTCCGGCGCCAGCTCTGCAAGCGCTTCCAGAACCGCAAGGCGGTCATGTATCCCGTGCACATGACGCTCGTGCGCTCGCTCCGGTTCCGCGGCTACAAGGAGTTCATGGCGGCGCTGCAGGAGCTGTGCGCGCAGCGCAAGCCGATCGAGCTCAAGGTGCGGCGCAACCTCGCCTCGCGCGAGGGGTGGGGCGGCGTCGAGATCGCGCCGAGCGCCGCGCTCGGGCGGCTGCAGCAGGACCTCGTGGCGCTCGCGCAGGAGCAGGGCGAGGCGGCGCCGTCCGCGTTCGATCCGCACATCAGCATGGTGTACGCGCGCGGGCTGCCCTCGCTCGCGGGCAGGACGAGCCCCGTGAAGCGCCTGCTGCTCGACCGCGTCACGCTCGCCATCCAGACCGCGCCCTCGACCCCCTTTCGCGTCGCGAAGCACGTCGCGCTGGGAGAGCGGCCCCGAGAAGAGGACGAGGGGCACGACGACGCAGGCGAAGAGGGCGATGGGGACGATGGGCCGGAAGAGGACGAGAACGCGGCGCATGGGCGCGAGAGCGGGTAGCGCTTGTGCGAAACCTTGAAGAACCTTGCCGGCCATCCCCGCATGCATGGGCGGGCAGTATGGGCTCCGGCTTGAGGGGCGCGGCGACGTGCGGGAGTACGAGCTTTCGCGCCATCTCGACGATGCGCTGGACGCATGCGGGGTGCGCGCGCATCTCTGGCCCGTGGATGTGTCCGGGGAGCGCGCGCGATCGCTTGTGGGGCGGGAAGAGACGTTCCTGCTCGACCACATGCGGTGGGCCCAGAGGGAATCCGACGCGCCATCGATCCAAGGCAGGCAAGGGAGGTGGGGGCTCACGTTCCTGCTCGAGCGCATGATCACCCCGTGCGGCCTGGACGAGGCGCGGCGCATCGTGCTCGAGAGATACCCGGGAGTCGAGAGGAGCGGGCAATGGCCGGAAGTATGCGCATTGCTCGAGCGTACGTATCTCGATGCGCCCTCCTCGCTCGCTCGCGTGGAGCACGTAGAGGTGCTCACGCTGTGCATAGGATCCGATGTCCTGTGTCCCGGAAACAAGGTGCAGGGCATGAGCGCCTTGCGCTACAGGTCCGGAGACATGCAGTTCATCGCGCGCGAGGGGTCCGCGCAGTGGTTCGGGGCGCCGTTCTTCTCCGGCCTCGCACCGGAATTCGGGCATGTCGCCGACCCCGGGGAGCACGTGCGCCGTCTCGTGCTGGCGTATGCCTCGGCGCTCGGCACGACCGCTGAGAGCGTCGTCCCGACGCTTGACGCGTTGCGCAAGGCCTCTGTCGGCAGCTACGCCCGTGCGAACTGAGCGCATGCTCCGCTGGATTTTGGACAACTCATAAATACGCTTCATGGGCACTCTCTTCCGATGCGATATCCACATGCGTTCGTGCTCCTGCTCTCGCTCTCGGCGCTCGTAGCCTGCGTGCCGCAAGAGGACCCTGCGATATACAACGCCTCACTCGCCGTCGCCCAGGGCGCATCAGCAGCGGACGGCATGGCGCGCGCGGTCTTCGCGGGCGGCTGCTTCTGGTCGATGGAGCACGCGTTCGAGGGGACGCCCGGCGTCGTCGACGTCGTGAGCGGCTACGCGGCAGGCACGGGCCCCGGCCCCACGTACGAGGAAGTCTCGTCGGGAACGACGGACTACAGGGAGTCGATCGAGGTCACGTACGATCCCGCGAAGACCTACGTGGCCTTCGTCGTGGGCGACGGAGACAACCTCGGGTTCCTCATGACCTCCCGGAAGGACTGGCTGCGGCAGCGGCTCGGCGACTGCGCCGACGCGAGCCACGCCTGCGCGCCCCTC
>JAJPEB010000103.1 GCA_023252315.1 Candidatus Woesearchaeota archaeon
GCGGGCACGGACCCTATCTCGTAGCGCTCGCCGATCCGCGGCGTGACGATCGCGCAGTCTCCCTGCGCCGTGGCATCCAGCAGGCGCTTGACGGGCTCGTCCCAGGGGTGATTGCCGAGCGCGAACTTCGCCCAATGCACCGGCATCGCGATGCGCGCGCGCAGGTCGCGCGCGGCGGCAGCGGTCTGCTCGGGGAACATGTGGATGTGCGGCCACGACTCGTTGTACTGGCCGCACTCGAGGATCGCGAGGTCGAAGGGCCCGTGCGCCTCCCCCGTCCTCGCGAACTGCGCATCGTAGCCCGAGTCGCCGCCGAGGAAGAGGCGCAGGCCGTGCACGCGCAGCACGTACGATGCCCACAGCGTCTTGGAGCGCACGAGGCCGCGGCCCGAGAAATGGCGCGCGGGCGTCGCGATGGCCTCGATGCCCTCGCCGATCGCCGCGCGCTCGCCCCAGTCGAGCTCGACGATGCGCTGAGCGCCGATGCCCCAGCGCTCGAGGTGCGCCCCGACGCCGAGCGGGGCGATGACGAGCGGCACGCGCCCGCGCAGCCTCTCCATGGACGCGGACTCGAGGTGGTCGTAGTGGTCGTGGGTGAGCACGAGCGCGTCGATGGGCGGCAGGTCGTCCGCCGTGTAGATGTCCGCGCCGGGGAACGGCCGCACGAGGAACGGGACGGGAGACGCGCTCCCGAAGACGGGATCGACGAGGATGCTCGTGCCGCGCGACTGGATGAGGTACGACGAGTGGCCGAACCAGACGAGGCTCGCGGCGCTGGAGGGAGGCGCCTTGAGATCGGTCCTCACGCTCGGGATCGGCAGGGGAGGGACGGTGTCGCGCGATCTGAGGTGGTCGCGCAGCATCCTCCGATACGAGGCTCCCTTGGCGAGCAGCGTCGTGGGCTCGAGGTTGCGGAACTTGCCGTCGCGGTAGTTGGGGGAGCGCTCGATCCTGCGTAATCGCTCGCCCGAGGGCAGCTTGCCGTAGACGCGTGGCGCCATGCGCGCATGCGCGAGGGGAGAAGGATATAAATGGACCGCATGCGGGCGGCACGGAAGGTATATTGGCGTAGAGGCTATGCGCGCTTGTGGGCTCGAGGCTTCCTCTCCTCGCGCGCAGGCTCTCCCGACTTCCTGATCTTGAACACCTGCGAGGGGTAGATGCTCTTCGTGCCGGTCATCACGAAGCTGATGATGCACGCGAGCGCCGCATAGGGCGCGAGCGCGGGGCCGAAGAGCTCGATCGCGAGCACGCTCGCGGCGATGGGCGCGTTCGTCGCCCCCGCGAGCACGGCGACCGCCCCGATGGCCGCGAACGCGGCGACGTCGAGGTGCAGCGCGAGCGCGAACGTCCCGAGCGCGCTCGAGCCGATGAACATCGCGGGCGTCACGAGCCCGCCGCTGCCGCCCGCCGCGACGGTGATCGCGCTCGTGAGCGCCTTGATGGCGAACGCGTAGGGCGGGGGGAGCGAGCCCTGGATCGCCCTCTCGATGACCGGCAGCCCGAGCCCGAGGTACTGCGTCGAGGAGAGGAGCGCGATGATGACCATGAGGACGCCCCCCGCGAGCGCGATCACGGGGGCCTTCCAGCCGCTCGCCCTCGCGACGCGGCGCGCGAGCCTAATCATCGCGACGAAGAAGAACGCGCAGACGCCCGAGAGCACGCCCGCGAGGGCCACGAAGAGGAAGAGCCATCCCGTGAAGTGCGGGGCGACGGTGATCGCATGGTACCAGAACGGGGTGCCGAGCGCGGACGCGACGTGGAACGCGACGATGCCCGCGACGAACGACGGCAGGAGCACCTCGTAGAGCATGCTGCCGACGAAGAGCACCTCGATGCCGAAGATCGCGCCCGCGATGGGGGTGCCGAACGCGGCGGCGAAGCCCGCGCTGATGCCGCAGATCGCGAGCTTGCGCACGTCGTCGGCGTCGAACGCGCACAGCTCCCCGACGAACGTGCCGATCGCGGCGCCCATGTCCGCCGCGGGGGCCTCTCTCCCGACGGAGCCGCCGAAGGGGATCGTGAGGAGCGGCCCGAAGAACGCCTTGAGGACCATGCCGAGCGGGATGCGCTTGCGCTCGTGGATGTCCTTGATCACCTGGTCCGTGCTCGGCGCGCCAGCCTCGGGGAAGACGTAGTGGATGAGCAGCGAGTTGAGCAGCAGCGCGAGCGGGAGCAGCAGGAAGTACCACCATCGCATGCCCGCGGCGCCGATGGCGGCGTTGAGCGCCTTGAGGAAGTACGCGGTCAGCACGCCGACCGCGACGCCGATGCAGGCCGAGATGGCGACCCACTTGAAGATGCCCGCGAGCAGGACCGAGTGCTCTTCCCAATCGCGGCGGAGCTCCTTGTGCGTGTCGCGCGCGATCCTATGTGGCATCGGTAGGCCTCCTTCGGGCAGATGCACCGGCCGGGATTCGAACCCGGGCCAACGGCTTGGAAGGCCGCGATCCTACCACTAGACGACCGGTGCGCGGATGCGATGGCGTCGAGGGTCGTTTTTAAGTGTTGCCGTACGGGATGCCCCGGGATGCCTGCAGGGCTTTGGACCCGCCGTCGGCTTACGGGGTGTGGCCGAAGATCGAATAGGCTTGCGCCCCCGCACGCGCATCCTCGATGATGCTCGCGTAGTGCTGCAGCAGGCGCTCGCCAAGCTCATGTACGGGAGAAGCCTGCTCGCCGGGGCCGCTCTTTTTCCTATAGGTTCTTACGGTAGCGTCCCAAAGCTCGACGCTGAACTGCGCGATCATATCGACCGATCCGGAATCGAGGAAATCCTCTATTCTCCATCGGCGATCGGCGAGCTCTCGCCACTGCGCTAGCCGGGCCGATCCTGACCAATCATCGAGGGAAAGGGAGTTATGGTAATCGGGGTTCGGCAATTCGAGCAGATTTTCATACGGCTTCCCGTTGAGCAGGCGGAACTGGTGGCTGGGGACGAAGAGGCCTGTCCTTTGCACGTTGCGAAGCGGCACTGCCAAAGAGGTGCGTTCATAGCGTGGTTCCCACCCGGCCTTGAACCCTTCGAAAGGATGCTCGCCTGCAATCACCCTTCTCGCGTCCTGCATGAGAGTCGCGTTCCCCACCGCACGCAGTCCCCAATGCACGAGCTGGTTGTAGCGGTGGCTTCCCTCTCTCCTCCGGATCTCATCGGGGAGCGCGTCGATCGCCGCACGCGCCTGCGCATCGAGCTCTTGCATCGGAAGGTGGAAATGCCCGACGCCTTAAATCCTTGATCCCGGAATAACTTTCCGCAGCCTCGCATTCGTCGCGCTGCCCAACACGGCGGGGACGTGGCGTATCGCGATATCCTTATAAGCATCCCGCCTGTCCTCGCAGGCGATGGTCCTCGACAAGCTCTCCGAGAATCTCAAGAGCACGCTGCGCAAGATCACGGGCGCGACGTTCGTGGACGAGAAGCTCATCAACGAGGTCGTGAAGGACATCCAGCGCGCGCTGCTCCACGCGGACGTGAACGTCCAGCTCGTCTTCGCGCTCACGAAGCGCATCAAGGAGCGCGCGCTCGGCGAGAGGCCGCCCGCGGGGCTGCACATGCGCGAGCACGTCGTGCACATCGTCTACGACGAGCTGGTCAAGTTCCTCGGCGGCGACGCCGAGGGCATCGAGCTCAAGCGCAGGCCGTACGTCTTCATGCTCGTGGGCCTCTTCGGCAACGGCAAGACGACGACGTGCGGCAAGCTCGCGAAGTACTACCTCAAGCGCGGAAAGAAAGTGCTGCTCGTGTCGACGGACACCTGGAGGCCCGCGGCGTTCGACCAGCTCAGCCAGCTCGGAGCCCAGCTCGGCGTCACGGTGCTCGGCGACAAGAAGGCGAAGGGGCCGGTCGAGATCCTGCGCAGGTTCGAGAGGGAGTTCGCGGCGTACGACCTCGTGATCGTCGACACCGCGGGGCGCGACGCGCTCTCGGACGAGCTGATCGCGGAGCTCAGGGACATCAACGCCGCGATGAAGGCGGACGAGGTCCTGCTCGTCATGAACGCGGACGTCGGGCAGGCGGCGCGCGCGCAGGCGGAGACGTTCCATTCGACGAGCGGCGTGACTGGCGTCATCATCACGAAGCTCGACGGCACGGCGAGGGGCGGAGGCGCGCTCACGGCGTGCGCGGTCACGGGCGCTCCCGTGCGCTTCATCGGCGTCGGCGAGAAGATCGACGACCTCGAGGAGTTCAGGGCGAAGGGCTTCGTGGGACGACTCCTCGGCATGGGGGACCTCGAGACGCTGCTCGAGAAGGCGCGCGAGGCGTTCGAGGGCCAGGACGCGGACGAGATGGGCAAGCGCGTGCTCAAGGGCGAGTTCAACCTCGTCGACCTCTATTCGCAGATGCAGGCGATGCGCAAGATGGGCCCGCTCAGCAAGGTGATGGGCATGATCCCGGGGCTCTCGGGCGCGCAGATCCCCAAGGACATGCTCGAGGTGCAGGAGGGCAAGCTCGACGCGTGGAAGCACATCATGGGCTCGATGACACGCGCCGAGCTCGAGGAGCCGGAGGAGACGCTCAACCCCTCGCGCGTGGCCCGCGTCGCGCGCGGCTCGGGGCAGGACGAGGCGGAGGTGCGCGCGCTCATCAAGCAGTACAAGCAGGCGAAGAAGATGGTCAAGATGATGAAGGGGATGTCGGGCTCGGAGAAGGACGTGCAGAAGCTCATGCAGAAGATGCAGAAGAAGATGGGGAAGAAGGTGAAGTTCTA
>JAJPEB010000012.1 GCA_023252315.1 Candidatus Woesearchaeota archaeon
TAGTCTTCCAGATTGAGCCAGCGTACTTCCTCGGGCGTGAGTTCGATCTCCAGCGCCGGGAAGGACGTACGCGTCTCGCTCAGTGCCCGCGGTCCGATCAGCGGGAAGGTGATGGCCCCGGTGGTTGCCGCCGGCTCCATCGCTTCGGTCACCACTCCGGGCTCCGGAGCCACTCGGTCGGGCGCCGTGGGCGGCGCGTCGTGGCGCGGCGCCGCGCCCTCGCGCAGCAGCGCATCGACGAAGTACGAGCTCTGCGTGCCGGTGCGCATCTGCGCCGTGAGCGCGAGCGTCTCCGCCGCGCTGCGCCGGTACGTGCGCGCGAGCGCGATCGCCTGCGTCATCTCGGGGATGCCCTGCACGCCGTAGGCCGAGGCGACGTAGCTGCCGATCGCCCTCGAGAGCCATCCGCCGACGAGCGGGATCGACCCGATCGCGTCGCGCACGGCGTAGACGCGCTCGATCGCGCTCTCCATCGCGTCGAACCCCTGCATGAGCGCGCGGCCGTAGCCCATGTAGTGCGCGCTCGTCGCGAGCCCCTGCGCGCGCAGCTCCCGCATGCGCGCGAGCGCATCGCCCGCGGCCCCGACCTCGGCGCCGCACACGAGGCGCAAGAGGAAGGGGGAATCCTCGAGAGCGGACGAGATCCGCGACTCGAGCATCGTAGTGCTGTCGTCCATTGCGTTCCTGGAGCTACCGGTCATGGTATCACCTTTGCTCGTAGGGTAAAGTACGCGTATTTATCCCTTTCGAATCTTACTTTTAAGGTAAACGTAAAGTATATATTGCGTCCCGCGCTCGCCTGCCGCGTGCGCCGCCCGAAGCAATCCATCCTCAACAGCACGCTCAACGAGCTCTTCGTGCAGGTGGTGTCGGGCATCGACTACGTGAGCGCCGTCGCGCTCGAGACGCGCAAGTCTATCCCGGTCGTGCACCGCCAGCTCGAGACGCTCGTCGACCTCGGCATCCTCAAGCGCTCGCGCCAGGGCAAGCGGGTGCTCTACGCGGTGGACTGGCGCACCTACGGCGGCATCGTCTCGTCGACGCTGCTGCTCGACGTCGCGAGGATGAAGGAGCTCGGCAAGCGCATCAAGGGCGACACCGCGATCGGGAAGGAGATGCACGCGCTCCTCAAGGCGATCCCCCCGCGCGTCCTCACGGACGAGAAGGCGTTCGCGAGGATGGTCTCACGCTTCTTCGAGAACGAGCACGCGTCGCGCCTCACGAAGGCGTTCTTCGAGAGCGCGAGGGAGGCGGGCGAGGGGACGCTGCGCGAGGGGACGCAGGCGTTCTCGGACAGCGTCGAGTCGCTGCTCGACACGCTCGGCATGCTCTCGGAAGGGGAGCGCCGCGCGCTCATGCGCGACATCTTCAAGGGAAAGAGCGCGGACGCGGACACGTTCCTCTCGTACTGCAGGCTGCGCTACCTGGGCAAGCAGGTCGACGACCCCAAGCGCAGGTTCCTCGCGGGGCTGCTCGGCGAGCGCGAGGCCGGCAAGGAGTAGGCGCGCTCACTCCCGCGTGTTCGAGAACATGCGCTTGTCGAGGCCCTTCTCCCCCGCGTAATGCCGCACGAGATCCCCGAACCCGTACGCCTTGCAGTCGCCGGGCGCGTAGCCGAGCTCGAGCGCGCACGCATGGATCGCCGGGATGTCCGGCCCCTCGATCTCGAGGAAGACGGGGATGAACGCGTGCTCGCCCATGTACGCGTCGATCTCGACATGCACGTCGCGCAGCGCGTAGCTCACGCGCTCCTTCACGGTCTCGAGCTCCACGCGCAGCCCGAGCCGCCCGAGGATCGCGCGCGCCTTCTCGAAGTCGTCGAGCCGCACCTCGGTCTCCTCGCACACCTTCGCGCCGTCGCGCACCTCCTTGGCTCCCTTGTGCGTGAGCGTCGTGCCATGGGGACCCGTGCGCAGGCGCAAGTGCTCGCGGCGCGCGCGCAGCATGCGGTCCGGCGTGTCGAAAAGCAGCGCGCGCAGCGTCCCTCGCGCAAGCTCCCTCGCGCCGAGCTCGCGCAGCCGCGCCTCCACCTTCGGTTGGTCGATCCCGAGGATCTTGACTTCGATCTCCTGCATCGGGGGGATGTGCGTGCTGCGGCGTATATATTGGCTGCCGTTCGCGAAGGATACCGCTTTCCGGGAGAGGGGCCGCATTCCAGTTCCCTATTCCCTATACTGAGCACAAACCATTTTATACCCGCAGCGTCTCTCGCACACTCGGGGGGAAGCGGATGTCACGCGAGAGCTTCGACGAGATCATGGACCTGCAGCGCAAGCTCGCCTCGCGCGTCGTGCAGGAGAACGAGATGGACCTGCAGCTCAAGCTGCTCGACATCATGAACTCCGTCGTGAAGGACAAGAACAAGCAGGTCTCCGCCGCGCAGATCCTCACCGTCGCGCATCTCGAGGGCATCGACGAGGACCAGGCGTCGCGCATCCTGCGCACCCTCGAGGACATGGGCTACGTGCGCCGCGTCGGGAACAGCTACTCGATCAAGTCGTGAGCCTTGCGTCGGGCCCGTTTCCCTGGCACCAGGGGAGACGTAGGATTTATAAATCAGGGGAGCGTTGGCCATCCCATACAGGCAGGTGAGTGAATGCCCCTTTACGATCTCATGCGCGACTACGAGGAGCGGCGCCAGGCGCTCGTCGACCAGCTCAAGAACAATCCCGGCATGGACGCGGCGACGCAGCACCAGATCTACGGCGCGATCAAGGAGATCGAGCACTTCCTCTCGACGCTCGAGTCGCAGATCGCGCAGGGGCAGGAGCAGCGCCTCGGCATCGAGCTCGAGCGCGAGCCGCAGGTCCCGATGCAGCGCACGCGCTCGGTGCTCGGCAAGGTGGGCGACGGCACGCGCAAGATCGTGCGCGAGCATATCCCCGACCTCGCGCGCAAGGCGACCGCGGGCCCGAGGCGCTACCTCGCGCGCCGCCGCGAGCACCACGAGATGCGCAAGCAGATCGAGCGCGAGATGCGCGCGCGCATGCAGCAGGAGAGCGCGCGAGAGGGCACGCTCCCGTCGGAAGTGCGCACCGACGCGCACGCGCTCGAGCGCATGGGGGAGGCGCCGGCCCCGCCGCTGCTCGAGCCGCAGCACTCAAGCACCGCGGGAGAGCCGGAGATCCCCGTCGAGCTCGAAGAGATGCCCGCGGCGCAGGTCGGGCGCGAGCAGAGCCCTGCGGAGATGCTCGAGAAGGCATCCCCGATGGTGCGCAAGGGCGCGCTCTCCGCGCGCAAGGCGCGCAAGCCCGCGGCGAAGCCTGCGGCGCAGAATCGCCCGCAGGGCGCGAAGGCTCCCGACTCCCGCTCGCCTCCCTCGCTCGTGCGCAAGGGGGCGCCTCTCGGCACGCACCCCAAGCGCGCGAAGGACAAGCTCCATCACGCCAAGGGCAAGACGCACCCGAGCAAGCACGCGCAGGGCAAGTCTGGCGGCCAGCACAAGCCGCACCACAAGGGAAGGCGATTCAGGAGATAGCGACGTCGAGTACGCAAAAATTCTTCGGCGGCGCGGATATCCCGCCGGATCCGCGCATGCGCATCGAGTGCGCCTACAAGGGATCCGGCATCGTCGCGCGAGCCGCCCTGTCACGCGCAGTTCACGCCAGTGAAGGACATGCAGGAATCTCGAGCACGATGCGCAGTTCTCCTGCGCGCGCGGTAGGTGCTTCCTCTATCACCATCGTATGTACGACAGATAGAAGTGGCTCCGAGCCTCCCTTCCCTCATGGAGCGCAGCGAGGACGACATCGCGGCGATGCTCGTGGGTCACGAAGGCGGGCTCGCGCGGGTGTGCCATGCGGATGAGCGCGTGTGGCTCGCGTGCGCGTACGCGGGACCGTCGCCGGGCCGCAAGGATACATACCGTTTCGTGTGGAGAGATGAGCTCTCACCCTTCATAGCGGGTGCAGACGTATGCCGCTGGGGCGTGTACGCGAGCCTCGAAACAGGCGGTGTGCCGTGCGTGAGGTACTCCGCGCATTACCGGCTCTTGATCTACGACGACTCGCCCGAGTTCGCCGGCTACGACGCGCTGCTCATCCGCTGCGGACTCGTCGCTCGCCGCTCCGTTTCCCCTTTTCCGCCTCCAGATCGTTGAGGAAGAACCTGAGGCAGTCCATCGCGTCGAAGCGCGCCTTCTTGCGCACGATCTCGCCGAAGTAGAGCACGAACGGCGCGTCGTCGCCCACGGGCGCGTTGCAGACGGGGCATACCTTCTGCGGCATCTCGAGCTCGGAGAGGCGCTCGCGCAGCACGCGGGAGAGGTTGCCCTCCTCGAGGTCCTTCTGGATGAGCTGCACGTCCGCAGCGGGGAGCGCGCGGATGAGTTCTGCGAGTCTGTTCATGTGGCCACCACCCTCTCGAATATCCTCTTGGGATCGTGCAGGACATGCGGGGCCTTGAGCAGCGCCGCGAAGTGCGCATCGCCGCGGGAGAGGCCGTCGCGGACCTCGGCGAGCGTGTGCGTCCATGAGATGATCGTGCGCGAGAGGCCGCCCCACTCGACGGCGACGCTCGAGTACTTGCGCCTGATCTCGTCCGCGTGCTCGGTCACGAGCAGCAGCTCGATGCTCTCGCTGCCCCCCTTCACGTGCGCGATCGCGCACTTCTCGAGCAGCTCCTCGTTGGAGAGGAGCGCCTTGAGCAGCGGCGCCTGCACGGGCGACGGGAGGAAGAGGACGCTCAGGAGCAGCGCCTGCGTCGCGTCGGGCGAGAAGAAGAGCTTCTGCGCGAACCCTGCGCGCGCGAGCGCGAGGTGGCACAGCGGCCGCTTGAGGCGGTAGAGATGGCGGGGCTTGCCCGCGCCGCGCCGCTGCTCGCGCGTATGCTCGACGAGATCGTACGCCTCGAGCAGGCGCAGCTGCTGCGAGACGTTGGGCAGGCTCGTCTTCGCGCCGCGCGCGAGCTGCGTCGCGTTCGACTTCCCGCGGCTCATCTCGCGCAGGATCTCCCAGCGCGCGTTGCGCAGCAGCTCTTCGTGCTCCATGGTGCGCCGCAGGCGCCGCGCTTCATAAATTTTTCCTTTACAGTATGAAGTTATGAGAAAAGGAATTTAATATGTTAGATAGAATGAGAAATATGCCTCCCAGCGCAGGGCTCTCGTCGAATCGCACTGTGGTAAAGTTTTATAAAGCCCCCGCGTTATCGGATGCCGGTGGCCGCCGGCGCAGGAAGCGCCCGCGCCAGCCCGCTGGGGGAAAGTGGTGAGGGTGCTTATGCTCGGCTGGGAGTTTCCGCCCTACTTCGCAGGCGGCGTCGGTACGGTGTGCTATGAGCTCACGCGCGGCCTCGCGAAGCGCGGCGTGGAGATCACCTACCTGATGCCCCACGGGCCGAGCGATCTCGCGCGGACGCACGTGCGCCTCCTCGCGGCGGACAAGGAGGTCGAGCTGCGCGGCATCACGGAGCTGCGCGTGCGCTCGCTCCTCTCGCCCTACGCCTCGCGCGAGGGCTATGCGCGCGCGCACGGCGCGCTCCTGCGCGGCGAGGCGACTCCGGGCGGCCTCTACGGCGCCGACCTGCTCGGCGAGATGCGCCGCTTCGCCGACGCGGCGCAGGAGATCGCGAGGCGCGAGCAGTTCGACATCATCCACGCGCACGACTGGACGACGATCCCGGCGGCCCTCGCGATCAAGGCGGCGAGCGGCAAGCCGCTCATCCTGCACGTGCACATCACGGAGTTCGACAAGACGGGCGGCGAGCACGCGGACCCCGAGGTCTACGCGCTCGAGCACGAGGGGTTCCACCGCGCGGACGCGCTCATCGCGGTGAGCAACTACGTGAAGCAGCGCCTCGTCGAGCGCTACTACGTGCCGCCCGAGAAGATCCGCGTGATCCACAACGCGGTCGACGGCAGCCCGCAGCGCGAGCTCGGGAGCGCGCGCGAGCGCATCGGCCCCGGCGAGCGCATCGTGCTCTTCCTCGGCAGGGTGACGCTGCAGAAGGGCCCCGACTACTTCCTCGAGGCCGCGGCGAAGGTCGCGCCGCTCATGCCCGACGTCAGGTTCATCGTCGCGGGGACGGGCGACATGCTCGCGCGCATGATCGAGCGGGCGGCTGCGCTCGGCATCGCGAACCGCGTCATCTTCACGGGCTTCGTCTCGCGCGAGGAGGCCGAGCGCCTCTACGCGATGGCGGACCTCTTCGTGATGCCGTCCGTGAGCGAGCCGTTCGGCATCGTGCCGCTCGAGGCGATGCGCCACGGCACGCCCGTCATCATCAGCAAGCAGTCGGGCGTGAGCGAGGTCGTGCGCCACGCGCTCAAGGTGGACTTCTGGGACGTCGACGGGCTCGCGAGCAAGATCGTGGCCGCGCTCTCGTACTCGGCGATGCACCACGTGCTGCGCGAGCACACGTTCGCGGAGATCGGCTCGTTCACGTGGGAGACGCCCGCGACGCAGTGCCAGCATCTCTACGACGAGGTGCTCGCGTGGTGAGCGTGTGCCTCTACTTCGAGGTCCACCAGCCGTTCCGCCTGCGCCCCTATTCCGTCTTCGACATCGGCAAGAGCGAGGAGTACTTCGACGACGAGAAGAACGCCTCGATCATGCGCAAGGTCGCGCGCAAGTGCTACCTCCCGATGAACGCGCTGCTCCTCGAGCTGCTCGCGCGCCATCCGCAGTTCAAGGCCTCGTTCTCGATCACCGGTACCGCGCTCGAGCAGATGCGCCTCTACGCGCCCGACGCGCTCGCGTCGTTCCAGCGGCTCGCGGCGACGGGACGGGTCGAGCTCCTCGCCGAGACGTCGCACCACAGCCTCTCGTTCCTCTACGATCGCGACGAGTTCGCGCAGCAGGTGCGCGCGCACACGCAGCAGCTCGAGCGCCTCTTCGGGCAGACGCCGAGCGTCCTGCGCAACACGGAGCTCATCTACGGCAACGAGCTCGGGCAGTGGGCGCAGCGCGCGGGGTTCTCGGCCGTGCTCGCGGAGGGCTGGGACCCCGTGCTCGGCTGGCGCAGCGCGAACTTCGTCTACGGCGCGAAGGGCGCGCCCAAGGTCAAGCTGCTGCTCAAGAACTACCGCCTCAGCGACGACGTCGCGTTCCGCTTCTCCGACAGGGGATGGAGCGAGTGGCCGCTCACCGTCGACAAGTACGCGTCGTGGATCGACGACGCGAACGGGAACGGACACGTCGTGAACCTCTTCATGGACTACGAGACGTTCGGCGAGCACCAGTGGGAGGACACGGGCATCTTCGCGTTCATGCGCGCGCTGCCCGCCCGCGTGCTCGCGCACCCGCACAACGCGTTCGCGACCGTGAGCGAGGCCGCGCGCAACGACGCGATGGACGAGCTCGACTTCCCCTCGTACGTGTCGTGGGCGGACGCCGAGCGCGACCTCTCCGCATGGATCGGCAACGGGATGCAGCAGGCCGCGCTCGACGAGCTCTACCGGCTCGCTCCCGCGGTGCGCGAGGCGGGCGATCCCGCGCTGCTCGAGCGCTGGCGCAAGCTCACGACGAGCGACCACTTCTACTACATGTGCACGAAGTGGTTCTCCGACGGCGACGTGCACCGCTACTTCAATCCGTACGAGTCGCCGTACGAGGCGCACATCGCGTTCATGAACGTGCTGCACGACCTCGCGCTGCGGCTCAACGTGCGCTTGCGGCGCAAGGGAGGCACCGACGAGGCGCGGACCCCGCGTGCGCGCGCGTTCGTGACGCAGACGCCGAGCGCGCAGCTGCGCGTCGCGCGCAGGGACGACGCCCGCAGCGGCGGCGATCGCGAGAGCTCGACGCAGGAAAGGAGCAATTTTATAAACACACGATCCCTCTCGGAAAGAGGGGCATAGAAGAGGGTGAGGAGCATGGCGAAGAAAGCATCGAAGAGGCGCGCGCCGTCGACGCGCGCGCCGAAGAGGACGACGCGAGCGGCAGTGAAGCCGAAGGCGGCGAGGCCCGCCGCAGCGAAGGAGCGGCGATCGCCCGCGAGCGCGGCGCAGGCAGGCATCAGGCAGCTCGCGCCGCAGACGCTGAGCATGACCGCGCGCACGCGCATCTACAATCTCACGAAGGAGATCCCCGAGCAGCACTACTTCGTGCTCGCGAACGGCAGGCCCGTCAAGCACGTGGCGGAGCTCGCGAGCGTGCTCGACCAGCTCGAGGACCACGTGTTCAAGCACCACGTGACGAGCGAGCGCAACGACTTCGCGACCTGGGTCAAGGACATCTTCCAGGACGTCGAGCTCGCGCGCAAGATCACGGGCGTGGGCGACAAGAAGCACCTGCAGCTGGTCATCTACAGGCACCTCGCGGGCCACGACAAGTGAGCCGGGGCCCGGCGCGGGAGAGGGGGTGAGGCATGGAGCTACCGTACGAGAAGCGGTTCCACTTTGGCGACGGCACCGACGCGTCGACGATAGACGCGCTTCGCGCGAAGATAGAGGGGATGAGCTACTACGAGTTCTACCGCCACGTGAATCCCGGCAAGAACGACTTCGCGAACTGGGCGCGCTACGTGCTCAGGGAGGAGCAGCTCGCGCAGGACCTCGAGAAGGTGACGAGCATCGTCGAGACGGTCGAGCTCCTGCGCGACCACGAGCACCCGCTCCCGCTCGGCGACATGCACGACGACCTGCAGCGCAGGATCGAGGAGGACTCGCTCGGCGTGCACACGCCCTTGGATGTGGACAATCCGATGCCCGCACGCGCGGCGGCGACGCCCATGCCCGCGCCCGCGGCTCTCGAGCCAACGCCCGGGGGCATGGCCTCGGCTGACGCCACGGGGGATGCGGGATCGCAGGCGACGACCGTGCGCGGCGAGCCCTCGGCGGCCGCGTTCGCCGCGCGCACGCTCAGCGAGCACGACTACACGCGCCTCATCGTCAAGGACTTCATGTACGGCCTCGTCTTCGGCCTGATCCTCGGCCTCATCCTGGGCCGGATCATCTCGCTCTGATGGCGCCCGACGACGTTCCGCGTGCGCAGGCGCTCTTCGAGGTCTCGTGGGAGGTCTGCAACAAGGTCGGCGGCATCCACACGGTCATCCGCAGCAAGCTCCCGCTCGTGCGCGCGCTCTATCCGGCATACTTCGCGGTGGGGCCGCTGCTCGAGCCCCCGAGCGCGGAGTTCGAGCGCCGCGAGACGCCCGCGCAGTGGAAGCCGGTCTTCACCGCACTCGAGCAGAGGGGCGTCAGGTGCGCGTACGGGGCGTGGCGCGCGCCGTCCGAGCCCGAGACGATCCTCGTCGACGCGAGCGGGCTGCACTCGCGCAAGGACGCGATCAAGTACCTGCTCTGGGAGCGCTTCGGCATCGACTCGCTGCGTTCGTCCTGGGAGTTCGAGGAGCCGATGTGCTTCGCGATCGCGGCGGGCATGCTCGTCGAGGAATACGCGAGGCAGCGCCCGGGCGGGATCGCGCTGCACTGCCACGAGTGGCTCGCGGGGTTCGCGCTGCTCCACCTCAAGGCGCAGGGCGTGCGCGCGGCGACGGTCTTCACGACGCACGCGACGATGCTCGGGCGCACGCTCATGGGCGCGGGCCACGACCTCTACGGCATGCTCGACACCCTCGACGCCAAGGAGTGGGCGTACAAGCTCGGCGTGCAGGACAAGCACCTCGCGGAGGTCGCGTGCGCGAGGGAGGCGGACGTCTTCACGACGGTGAGCGAGATCACGGGCATCGAGGCGGAGAGGATACTCGGCCGCAAGAGCGACGTGCTCCTCTTCAACGGCTTCCACACGGACCGCTTCCCCACGTTCGAGGAGACGTCGGTGCGCCACTACGAGAGCCGCGAGATGCTGCGCGACTTCATCGCCTACTTCTTCTTCCCCCACCATGCGTTCGACCTCGACAATACGCTCATCTACTTCACGTCCGGGAGGTACGAGCTCGCGAACAAGGGCATCGACGTGCTCATCGAGTCGCTCGGCGCGCTCAACGCGCGCATGAAGGACGAAGGATCGCACATGACGATCGTCGTGTTCTTCTGGCTCATCATGGGGCGCACCGGCGTCAAGCCCGAGATCCTCGAGAAGAAGAGCTTCTTCTCGCACGTGAAGAGCCACGTCGACTGGCAGAGCAGGCCGCTGCTGCGCCGCGTCGCGCTCGACCTCCTCTCCGGCACGCGCCCCGACAAGGAGGACGCGCTCGCGGGCGAGTTCATGCGCCAGATGCACTCCGACGTGAGCCCGCTCAAGCGCACGGGCGACCCACCGATGCTCACGCACTCGCTCGGCAACGAGGAGAGCGAGCCGATCCTCGCGCAGTGCATGCGGCAGGGGCTGCGCAACAGGCAGGAGGACAGGGTCAAGGTCGTGCTCTACCCCGGCTACCTCGACGGCTCTGACGGCGTGCTCAACGTCAGCTACTACGACGCGACCGCGGGCGCGCATCTGGGCATCTTCCCGAGCCTCTACGAGCCATGGGGCTACACGCCGCTCGAGAGCGCGGTCGTGGGCGTGCCGGCGGTCACGACGGACCTCGCGGGCTTCGGGCGCTACATCCGCGCGTGCGAGCACGACGGCGAGAACGGCGTCTTCGTGATCGCGAGGGAGAAGCGCCCCCGCGAGGACGTGGTCGCGCAGCTCACGCAGCGGCTCTACGGCTTCGCGCACCTCGACCACGAGGGGAGGGTGCAGCACCGCTTCGCGGCGAAGAACCTCGCCGCGATGTGCGACTGGAAGCGCTTCATCGGCCGCTACGTCGAGGCGCACAACCTCGCGCTCATGCGCTCGGGGGCGTAGCGCATGGCGCGAGTCCTGCACATCTGCGCAGGATCGGCGAGAGAGGCGAGCGCGCGCAATCCCCGCACCCTGCTCACCTCGTCGCGCGACGGCGCTCTCGCGGCGTACCTCTCGCTCGGCGCCCCGAACTGGTCGAGCTACGACGGGCTCTTCGTGCGCGACGGGAATGAGACCCTTGTGAAGGTGCTCGCGAACCTGCTCCCCGACCCCCTGCTGGAACCCACGCGCGTCACGCTCGACGGGACTTCCGTGCTACGCGAGTTCGGCGCGAGCCGCCAGCGCCTCTTCCTCGAGCCTGACGGCATGCTCGCGAGATGCGAGGGCGGCGGCCAGCGGCTCCTCCTCACGCTCGACTGCAAGCGGCTGCACGACGAGTCCGACGAAGGGAGGATCTACGCGCTCGACGTGCGCGACGCGCACGACGCCGATGCGGGAGCGCAGGCGCTCGCGAAGGTCAGCATCGTCGACATCCTCTACACGAAGCACCGCGACGGCACGATCTCCGACTCGAATGCCGCCTACCGCGTGCGCGCGTGCGTCGCGACGACGATGGACGTCTCCCCGGTGGGGAGGTGGCGCGCGCTCGACTACGCGTACGACCGCCGCAGGGGCACGCGCGCGACGCCGTGGGCCTACGACGCGCTCTCGCTGCGCGGCGAGGGGCACGTGGCGATCGCCGTGGGCGAGGACGCGAAGGCCGCGCGCAGGCGCGCGATGGAGCTGCTCCTCGGACGAGAGGGGATCGCGAGCAGGGAGGAACGCGTTCCGCACGGCCTCTCGCCCGTGCAGGCGCTCGCGTGGCGCAGCCTGCATGCGCTCATGGCCGATCCCGGCATCCTCGCGGGGCTGCCGTGGTTCGCGCGGCGCTGGAGCCGCGACGAGCTCAGCTCCTGCGGCGCGCGCCTCGCCGTGCGCGAGCACGAGCGCGTGATCGCGATCCTCGACGCATGGTACGGCGCCGTGCGCGAGGACGGCACGCTCCCCGCGATCCTCCCGAACGAGGGCCTCGCGAGCGCGGACGCGCTCGGATGGCTCGGCAAGCGCACGGCGCAGCTCCTCGCGAGGCCCGCTCCCGGGAGCGGGCCTCGCGTCAGGCTCCCCCGCGAGACGCTCCTGCGCTGGCTCGCCGCGGCGGACCGGATCGTCGCGGGGCTGCGCTCGCGCATGCGCGATGGGCTCGTGCGCAATGGGCGCAACGAGACGTGGATGGACACCGCGGGCGGGGACGACGACGGGCGCGCGGGGGCCCGCATCGAGATCCAGGCGCTCGCGATCGCGGCGTGCGACGGGCACGATGCGCTCCGTGCCGCGGCGGGCAAGGCTCCCGATGCGCAGGCGCGCGCGCTGCGCGGCACCATCGCGGCCGCCGTGCGCTCGCGCCTCGTGCGCGAGGGCGTGCTCCTCGACGGCATCGCGCAGGACGGGACTCCCGACGGGGAGGTGCGCCCCAACCTCTTCCTCGCGTGGTACGCGTCCCCCTCGCTCTTCTCCGCGCCCGAGTGGGAGCGCTTCTTCGCGCACGCGCTCTCGCGGCTCTGGCTCGACTGGGGCGGCCTCTCCACGGTCCCGCGCGAGAGCGCGCGCTTCCATGCGAGCGACACGGGCGAGGACTCGTCGGCGTACCACCGCGGCGACTCGTGGTACTTCGTCAACAATATCGCCGCGATGGCGCTCGCGGCGACGCACGCGCAGCGCTTCGGCACGCATATCTCCTTGATCGCGCGCGCGAGCGCGCGGGACCTGCTCGCGCAGGGCTATGTCGGCCATGCGAGCGAGATCTCGAGCGCGGCCGCGCAGGAGGCGATGGGCTGCCATGCGCAGGCGTGGAGCGCATCCACGCTGCTCGAGCTGCTCGGCGCTATCGGCGAGGGCATGCTGGAGGAATGAGCGCTCCCGCTCTCACCGATCCTCGGTCCCGATATCCTCGGCAAAGCGCAGCAGGTAGCCGTCCGGGTCCTGCACCAGGAATTGCCGGTTCCCGAGGAGGCGGTCGCCCTTGCGGTACCATTTCTCGTGCACTCCCAGGAAGATGGGATGCCTCGCCGCCTCGAGCGACGCCATGATGGGCGCGACGCTCTCGACCTCGAGCTGCAGGTGCATGCCACGCCCGAGCGGAGGCTCCATCTTCCCCGTCGCCCAGGATGCCTCGCCGAGCTGCTCGAGCATGAGCTGGCTCCCCTGCAGCGAGAGGAACGCGAAGCCGGACTCCGGCCGCTCGTAGTCGACGCGGAACCCGAGCGTCTGCGTGTAGAACGCGAGGCTGCGCGCGATGTCCGTGACCGCGAGCTCGGGGATGCATCGGTTGAAGCCGGGGCGCATGGAGCGGTGGCGCGCGTGCGGGTATAAGTGGGCTTCGGTATGGATGGGCGATCGTGGGTGCCGTGGCGCTGCGGAGCATCTACTGCGAAGCTCGGAAATGCCCTGCATTTCCGGCGGCCGGAAAACTTCGAGTTTCCGAGCGAATCGGCGGGGTTTCTGCCGGGCTCCAAGGCAGCGCCGAAAGGAAATGTGGGTGTAGAGAGAGAAATGAGTGAGCATGTGCTAGCTCAGGAACGTGATACGCACGCAGAAGCTTAAAATAGCACGTTCGCGCTTTCGCATGGGATGAGGAAGGTGAGGGAGTGGATCGGCAGGAACGAGGAGCGGCTGCGCTCAACTTCCTGCTCGGCAACGATATCGTCGTCAAGCTCGACAGCGATAAGGACACGCTCCCGCTCGTCGGCGGCGAGACGGGCAACGTCACCTTCACCGTGGGCGTCATCGCGAACCCGTTCTGCGTCGCGACATGCGAGGGCCGCCTGCTCGACGTGGGCGACGGCACGAGCGCGCAGGACCGGTTCAACCTCACGACGGGCGCCTCCCTCGAGCGCAGCTACGCGTTGCGCGCTCCCGACGCGGGGCATGGGGAGGTGCTCTACCAGTACGCGGTCGCGTGCCACAGCGTCCCGACGGTGCTCTGCCACACGGCGGGCAAGCGCACGCAGCGCGCCCTGCTCGTGACCTTGCCGTACAACCTCTCGCAGGCGCAGGCGGCCCTCAAGGCGCAGGCGGCCCTCGACGCGGACTCGCTGCGCGCGCGCATCGCTGCGATCGAGGGCACGATCGAGGGCATCGATGCGACGCTGCCCTCGCTCCCCGGCATGGGCGCCGCCCCCAACGCGACCGCGCTCATGGCGCAAGCGCAGGCGACGGAGGCGCGCCTGCGCGCGGTGCGCGAGCCGTGGGGCGGGGAGCGCTACGCCGATGTCGCGCAGGCGCTCGAGGGCATCGGCAGGGATCTCGCCCCGCTCGAGGCGCAGGTCTCGCAGGCGGCCGATGCGGTCGAGCAGGAGGCCCAAGGGCGCGAGGGCATCGCGGCATCGCTCGACGCCACGCGCGCGTCGCTCGCGGCCGCTGCCGCGACTCCGCTCCGTGACGTCGCCGTCGCGCAGCGCCTCAACTCGACCGTCGAGAGCTTCGACGCCTCGCTCGCGACGCTTGGCGACGGGACGCTCTCGCTCGCGCAGCGGCGCAGGATCGCGGACGGCATCGCGGCGCTCGCGGGGCAATCCGCGGCAGAGGTGAACGCGAGCGCGCTCGCAGACGCCATGGACGCCGCAGTGGCAGGCGACGTCGCGCTCGACGCGCGCTGCGCGCTGCTGGGCGATTGCGCGCTCCATCCCTCTATCCTCGAGCGCTCGCAGGGCCCGCCCTCCATCGCGGAGGCGTGCGCGTACCTCGATGGCGTGCGCCTGCAGGCGCTCGGCGCCGGCGCGGCGAACCTCTCGAACGCATCAGCAGGGACGAGCGGCGCTCCGGGCACGAACATGTCGAACGCATCCGTCGCCCCTGCGTCGCCTTCGGCCGAGATGGCGAACGCGAGCGCGCTCGCGAGATCCGCGATGCGCAGCGCGGCCGACGCGCTCGCGGCGCAGCTCGCCCAGGACGCGTCGGGGAATTTCTCCTCGCTCGCGCTCGCGGCGATCGAGCGGCTCGAGCAGGGGAACGCGAGCGCGCCCGCGAACGCGTCGATGAACGCATCGGCCGTGCCCGCGTCCGCGCTCGCGGCGGCGCTCGCGCAGCAGCTTCCCCCCGCATGCGGCGAGCCGCTCGCGCTCGCGCAGCCGGCCCCGCTCGCGTTCCCGCAGGTGGTGCCGCTCTCGCGCGTGCCCGCAGAGCTCAACTTCTCGCTCGAGGAGCCTGCGCCTGCGTGCTGCGTGCGCGGCGTGTGCCAGGCGTGCTGCGCGGACTGCGCCGAGAGCGATTACCCCATCGTGTTCCTGCACGGGCACGCGTTCAACAAGGACACGCTCGCGGACTACAGCCTCGACGCGTTCGGGCCGATCGAGCGCAGGCTCGGGGACGAGGGCTACCTCGACGCGGGCGCGATCTCGCTCTACACGCCGCGCAACGAGACGCTCGACGGCGACTGGGGCCACGCGAACGTCTCGCTCATGATCGGCGCGAGCTACTACTTCGACCTCTTCAAGGAGACGGACAGCTACGTCATCGTGCAGACGAAGAGCGAGAGCATCGACACGTACGCGATCCGGCTCAAGGACCTCATCGACACGATCAGGGACCGCACCGGCAAGCGCAAGGTGACCATCGTCGCGCACAGCATGGGCGGGCTCGTGGCGCGCCGCTACCTGCAGATCTTCGGCACGGACGCGGTCGATGGCCTCGTCCTCATCGCTACCCCCAACGGAGGCATCTCGGGCTCGACCGCGCGCTACTGCCCCTTGATCGGCGAGAGCCTCGAGTGCGACGACATGGCGGGGAACGGGCTCTTCATGAACAAGCTCAATCGCGACCCGCTTCCGGGCATCCCGATCTACAACATCATCGCCACAGGATGCGACACCGACGGCGGGCCTGGCGACGGCGTCGTGACGCAGGAGAGCGCGACGCTGCCGGGCGCGCACAACGTGGTCGTGAACGGCACGTGCGGCACCCTCGCGCCGCTGCACACGCAGATCCTCGACGTCGAGCGCTACCCGCAGCTCTACGCGGAGCTCACGCGCGCGCTTGGCGCGATCCGCTCGCGGCCCGCTTCATCGTGACCTTCGCGCGCAGCAGCGCAGCGCAGGGATAGAACACCATGTCCCCGTTGGGCCTGCGTAGCTGCACGTCCATGAGCGTCATGCGCACGACCTTGCCGTGCAGCTCTCCCGTCCCGTCGACCACGGAGATCGTCTCGCCCTGCGCGATGCCCCTGCGCGCGAGATGCGTGCGCGCGAGGACGTTCGGCACGACCTCGACGCCCGCAAGCCCGGCCGAGACGAGCACCACGAGGGCGAAGACCGCGAGCACCGCCTCGACCGCGAGCCTGTCCGCGCTCACCTGGCGCAGCGCGAAGTAGATGCTCACGAGGTAGACCGCGAAGACGATGCCGCGGCGCGTCGAGCGCGCGTAGTTGCGGCGCAGCTTGAGCGCGCGGGAGAGCCTGTCGTCGAGCTCGGCGCGCGAGAAGAGCTTGCGCAGCGCCCGGTCGAGGAGCCTGCCGACGATGAAACCCGAGAGCAGGATCACGAGCGCGATCACGAGGGCGTTGAGGTACGACGAGAACACGCCGAAGTACGCGGCCGCGGACTGGACCGCTTCGCTGATCGCCATGGCGCGCCGCGA
>JAJPEB010000013.1 GCA_023252315.1 Candidatus Woesearchaeota archaeon
GTCGAGCACGTACACGAAGATGGACTTCCCGTCCTCGCTCTCGAGACGCTGGCAGCTCACGGCGCCATGCGTCGAGAGGCACTTGCGCAGCTGGCGCGGGATGAGGAAGTACTTCGTCGCCTCGTTGCGCCCGCGCAGCGACACCCTGCTGCCGATGTCCGCTATCCGCTCGGAGAAGAGGTAGATGCCGTCCATCTCGCCGCGCAGCCTGCGGAACTCGTCGTGGTCGAGGAGCACCTCGACGACCACTTTCCCATCGCTGCCGCCATGGCGCCGCGAGCAGAGAATGCTCCCCATGTCCCACCCCGGGACGCAGGCCCGCGCGCCTGATTTATACCTTCCTCACATACCATACCCATGTGTACATATGTATGTACATACTTATTTCACCCAAACAGCATCTTTTTATACACATTTCTTCCGAGCAGGTGTATGACAGGCGAATATCGAGGAGAGCGCCGCGCGCGGCGCGGGGGGAGCGCATGAAGCGCAAGGTGGTGCAGCACGGGCCGAGCACGCTCACCGTCTCGCTGCCCGTCGACTGGGTCAAGGACTTCGGCATCAAGAAGGGGGACGAGATCACAATCGAGCACATGCGCAACGGCCTCTTCCTCACGACGGGGGAGGGGAGGCAGAAGGGCAGCAAGACGCTCAACGTGCGCGGCATGCCCGAGATCATCAACAAGGCGATCTCCGCGATCTACAAGAGCGGCTTCGACGAGATCGTGGTCGAGTACCACGGCTCGGACGAGCTCCAGCAGCTCCACAACGTGCTCCTGACCGGCTACATCGGCTTCGAGATCGTCGAGGAGACGAAGGACAGGGTCGTCATCAAGAAGGTGAGCGAGCCGAGCGAGGAGGAGTTCAAGACGCTCTTCCGCCGCATCTTCCACTTCCTGCTCTCGCTCGCGGAGGACGGGGTCGACGCCGCGCGCTCGCACGACAAGAACGCGTACCAGAAGCTCATCCTGCGCGACCAGAACATCAACAAGCTCGCGGACTTCTGCCGCAGGATCGTGAACAAGCGCGGGCAGACGGACTACCACGGCGACACCGCGCTCTACCACATCATCGAGCAGCTCGAGAAGATCGGCGACGTCTACAAGGACATCAACTCGTACCTGCTCGAGCAGCGCAGCGCGCCGCCGGAGAAGGCGATCACGCTCTACCGCAAGGCGAACGAGATGATGCGCGAGTACAACGACCTCTTCTTCACGTTCACCCTGCAGAAGGCGAACGCGCTGCTCAAGGACTACCGAAAGTTCGTGCGCGACGCCGACGCGCTCGAGGACTCGTCGCACCCCAGGTTCACGTACCTCGTCCAGAGCATCGCGAGGGAGATCTACAACCTGCTCGGCGTCACGATGATCCTGCACCTGTGAGCGGGCGCTTGCGGCGATAGCCCTGCACGAACGGCACCGTGTCGACGAACGCTGCGGCATCGACGCGGGGGAGCTCGGAGGGGAAGAGGTAGCGGCCGCGGATCTCCTCGCGCTCGAGCAGCAGCCCGTAGTAGCCCGCGAAGCGCGCGATCCTCGCGCGGTGCAGCTCCTCCCACCCCTCTTCGGGCACGAGCACGCCGCTGCGCGCGACCGCGAGCTGGCGCTTGAGGTAGTAGAGCGCCGCGTCGAACACCTCCTCGCGGCGCGCGACGCCGTACTCGCGCGAGATCGCGACGAGCGACCCCATGCCGCGCGAGAACGCCTCCCCGTCGTCGAGATGCGCGTTCCATGCGGGGTCCAGCTCGCTGTGCGCGAAGAAGTGCGAGGGGTGCACGAGCAGCGAGAACGCCTTCTCGGGGTCGACGTCTTGCAGCGTCGCCGAGTCCTCGAGCACGAGCATGTTGAGCGACTTGATGTCGAACTGGTGCATGAAGCGCCGCGCGCTGCGCGAGAGCCTGCGCGCGAGCAGCCACGCGTTCGCGGCGCTCGGCCCCAGCGCGAGCGGCATGCGCGAGCCTGACGAGAGGATCATGTCGCTGCCCAGCGCCTTCTCGAAGTAGCGCTCGGGCCTCGCGTACGCGAAGAGGTGGCTGATGTGGGGATCGCGCGCGAGCGCGAGCCTGCCTCTCGCGTGCCCGAGCACCTCCGCATGCAGGCGCTCGTCGAGGCTCGCGTACTCCGGATCGCAGAGCCCGCCTGATCCCGCCTGCACGCGCTTGCGGCGCAGGTACATCCCCAGGTTCGTGCCGGTGGAGATCGAGAGGATCCCGCTCGGCACCCCTCCCCTCGTGACGTACGCCGCATGCTCCCCGCGCGGCACGTCCCTCCCCTCCCGCGCGAGCACATCGAGGAACTTGCACCAGTGCGAGTACGACAGCACGACGCGGGGGTCGCTGAACGCCTTGTAGAAGAAGCTGAAGGGAAACCCCTGGTCTGCGAGGCGCATCTTCACGCTGGGCGCATGCGAGCGCACGCTGCCCTCGAGGATGCCTGCCCCGCCCCGCCCGCTCCACGTGCTCACCGCGGTCGAGAGGTCGGGCTGGCGCAGCGCCGATTCCACGTTCTCGCGCACGCTCTCGAGCTTCCCTTCCTGGACGTGCCGCGCCGCGTCGAGCAGGTCCCTCGCGCTCGTGGACGCCGTGCTGCTCGACGCGATGCGGGCGCCGCCAGGGAACGGGGGCGGGGGCGAGGCCGCGCCCGAGTCTCTCGGGAACCCCATCTCTTCCAGGTGCGCGACGAGCGCGAAGGGGCGGCCGGGGAACGGATCCCGGGGATACTCATCGCGCATCGCGGGCACCTTTCCGCGCAAGGACGCCACCAATCCCTCGCCTGCTTTTTAGCGCGCCTGCGGGGGATGCGCGCCACAAGGAGGTGATCGGAGTGAAGAAAGTGCTGGTCATAGGTGCCGTGGCGATCGCGCTTGTCGCGCTGGCCGCGGGAGCAATGCTGTGGGTCGGGGCCGAGGCCTCGCCCTTGCGCCCGCTCGTCGGGCGCATGCCGCTGGGACAGGAGTCCTCGCTGTGCGATCCCTCCATCCCGCCGTGCGGCTGGCCTCCAGGCGGCGACAGCAGGCCATGAGCGTCCTTCATTTCTCCTCCTTTCTCCTCAGGGAGCGGGCGAGCGCGTCCGCCTCTGCCGCCTGCCCGTGCCACTCGGGCGTGTAGACCATGCTGTGCGCGAAGATCCCCGTCCGGTGCGCACCCCCCGCGCGCGCCCGTCCCGCCCAGAACTCCACGAGCGAGGGGAAGCGCGCAGGCGCGCCCGCGAGCCGTGCGCGCGCGAACGCGAGCCCCAGGGCGTCTGCCGCCGCGACGTCCCCATGCACGACCCTCGCGTCGGCGGCGCGCAGGTACGCGAGCATATCCTCGTCGCCACCTGCGTACCGCTGCGCGCCGTAGAGCACGTCCGGCGGGAGCGTCCGTCCCATCTCGCGCAGCCTCCTGCGCTCGAATGCGTCGAGGCGCGCGTAGCACCCCTCGAGCCCGCTCGCCGCCCGCGGATCGTGGGGCTCGCGCGAGAGCAGGTCGATCGCGTACGACACGCGCATCAGCAGTCCCGCGTGCTCCTGGGAGAACGTCGGCTTGTCCGGGTCGCGCGCGTAGCTCCCGTCCTCTCCCCTCGATGCGATTGAGAAGCTGCGCCCGTCCTGGGGGCTGCCCGGCGCGTCGAGCACCAGGTAGTCGCACGCGGCCTGCGCGCTCCTCGCCGCCATCGCGACCACCTCTTCGCGCGAGAGAGGGCGGAAGCGCTCGGGGCGAGAGGCGAAGAGCGCGCGCACCGCGGGGTCGTCGCCGGCCCGGAGGGCGAGCGGGTCGAGCATCGCGCGCAGGTCAGGAGAGCGCACGATTGCGGAGAGGAACTCCGCGCGGTAGCGCTCCCCCACCGCATCGATCGCGGTGCCCGCATGCGACGCGCTCGGGAACATCCCGCGCGCGGGGTCGTACTGGCGCAGGAAGATCGCGCCCGCCGCGAGCGCGTTCGCGTAGGAGCGCTCGAGCCGCTCCGTCTGCGCGCCCGTGAGCAGCCGCGAGAGGCGGCCGCGCAGCTCCGGCACGCGCAGCAGCGGCCCGAAGCGGGAGACGTACGGGACCCTGAGGTCGCTGTTCTCGCCCTCGAGGTCGAAGCGCAGCAGCGACGAGAGATCGACGAAGAGGCGCGCATACTCGCGCTGCGTGCGCGTGTCCTTCGCGAGCAGCATCTCGTCGAGCATGCGATCGAGCGCGAACTGCGCATGCACGTCGGTGGGGCCCGAGAAGAACGTGTCGCCCCCCAAGTGATCGAGCGCGCCCACGGGGAACGGCCTCGCGCGCAGCACCGGGTCGCGCAGGCGCGGGAGCACCTGCTCCTTGATCTCGCGCAAGTACCGCTCGCTGATCGCGCGATCGAGCGCGTCGCGTGCGCGCACGTCCGCGGGGCGCGCGGCCGCGACGCGCGCGAGCCCTTCGATGGGGGCCGGATTGCCGGCGCGGTACCGCATGCCCTCGAAGAGATATCCCGTCGCAGGCCCGCCGATCACGGCGAGCGCGAGCGCGCCCAGCGCCACGGCGCTCCTGCGCAGGCGTCTCCTCCAGCCCTCCTGCGCTGCGACCGCCCCTTCCTCGCCGAGCCCCCTGCGCCTCCATGTCCTCGAGATCCTCTTGCCGGGGACATAGGAGGGATCGAAGAGGCTCGCGCACAGGTCGCGGTGCAGCGCGGCCATCCCTCCGTCGCCGCCGTAGCCGCTCCACATGCCGTGCAGCAGCACCTGCAGGGTGGAGGCGCCGACGCCGCGGGCTTCTGCTGCCCGGGGAAGGTCTTTCCTCGCGAACACATGGTCCTTGAGATGGCGCCCCGTAACTTGCCCGCTCTCAGACGCGGGCGCGAGGCCGATGTCCGCGAGCACGGCGAGCGACACGGCGAGGCCGACGGTGTCGCGCAAGGGGGAGCGCACCGCGCGCGCATGCGCCGGAGTGCCCGCCTGGGCGACGCGCAGCTCGCGGGGGCTGTAGAATGACGTGTAGGCGGTGCGCGAGCTCATCGTGGTGACGCTCTCCATCGCATCGAGCGCCTCGCGCAGGTACGCGGTCTGCCAGTCGACGATGCGCACGAGCGGGCTGCGCTCCTCGAGCTCGACCGTGCGCTCGAGCGATCGCGCCGCACGCGCGCCGCCTGCGCGCCCGCGCAGCGACTCGACGTCGACCATCAGGTGCGCGTCCTTGATGTCGCGATGCAGCACCCCCATGCCTGCGAGCCGGGAGAGCGTGCCCGAAGAGGACGCCGCGATATCCCGGTACGCGAGCGCCCTGCCACGCACGCCCGGCGGGTACGCATCGCGCACGAGCGCGACGATCAGCTCCGCGCGCCCGGCGCTCACGCCCAGCTCCCGTGCGAGGTCGTGAGGGCACCCGTACTTGCCCTCCGCGATGTCGAGCAATGCTGCGGGAGGGAGGTAGCGCGGCATGAGCAGCGCGGGCGCTTCGGGATCATCCACGAGCGAGGCGCCGATCTGCGCGCCCGTGACCGCGCGCACGTCCTCGCGCTGCCCGACCCAGAGCATGCGCGCGAGGCTCCTGCAGACCTGCTCGAGGCTCGATCGCGCCTTCGGGGTGTCGAAGCGCTTGACCACGAGCCCGTCGGGGTGCGCGCCCTCGCCTTCCTCCTGCGCGTGAGGAGGGAAGCGCGCCGCGTAGACCGTGCCGTATCCCCCGCATGAGATGGCCTCCCCTCTCTCGATATCCCCGTGCGCGACGACATGGGGCGGCGACGCGCCGGCGTCGCTCATCTTCGAGAGCAGGGCCTCGAGCCACCTCCTCTCTCGCGCCTGCGCAGCCTCCATCATACCCCCCGCTCCCTGAGATACAGCGAGGTTTTTAAGGATAGTCAAGGGGTTCCGTCACCTCTTCTCCATGCTGCGGCCTCGCGTGGTGACATCGCGCCCGACATATGGTCGTCGCACTGGAACTCCCCACGCCGCAAGGATTAAAACGCCCCTGCCGCCTTCCTGCGCCATGGGCCCATGGTGTAGCCTGGTATCACACGAGGTTTGGGACCTCGGAACCGCGGTTCGAATCCGCGTGGGCCCGTCGCCGTTTCCGCACTCCGACGCCAGGAGTGGCCTCGTATGCAGAGGCAGGTCGCCGACGCCGAGTAGCAATGGGCACCGCCGTCACCGGCCGCAGGCCAGTCAGCAGCTGATCGGCTGCCCGCCCGACTCCACGCAAGAGATGGCGCCGTCGAGCACCTCGTAGCCCGTGACGAGCGGGTTCTCGACCTTGCGCACGCAGCAGATCCTGCGCGCGGCGTCGTCGATCGTCGCCTTGTCCTTCTCCACCTGCGAGAGCGCGTCGTCGCGCGCCTGCGTGAGGCTGTCCACGCTCGAGCCGCACTGCGCCTGGCTCGCCGACGCGTCCCGCTGGCACGCCGCGAGGCTCTGCTCGCACGCCGCCTTCGCCGCGTCCGCCTCCTGGGCGCGCTGCATCGATGCGTTCGCGTCGCCCTCGAGCGCCTGGGCGTGCGACTCCGCCGCGGCCTTCGCGTCGGAGAGGCCTTGCATGTCCGAGAGGTACTGCTCGGGCACGCCCGAGTCCTGCATCGCGCGGTAGACCTTGTAGCCCTCGTAGCCCGGCACGATGACGAGGAAGATGAGCGCGAGCACGACGGCCGCGCCGAGCAGGAGCTTCCACCATATGCCCGTGCCCTCGTCGTCCTCGCCGCCTGCGCGCATGGGCCTGCCGCGCCCCGTCTGCACGTCCATCGGCCGCCTCGCGCTCGGGATGTCGACGATGCGCTGCTTGCGCTCCTCGGGCACGTCCGCGACCTTGGGCTTGCGCTCGTCAGGCATGACGTCTCTTGCGGGATGGCGCGTTCTTAAAGATGGCGGTCGGCACGCCAGCAAAGTATTTAGGGGATCGGTCCCTCCGGAGGTCATGGGCGTCGTGACGGATACCGGCAGCTACACGAGCGCATCGCCGCGCGTCTTCCACCGTTTCGAGCGGCCCGGCTATTTCGACGCGGGCACGATGACGCTCGCGATGTCTCCCAACGCCGTCCAGCGGGACATGCGGGCGGCGAGGGGAGACATCCTCTTCCTGCAGGGATGGCCCGGCGTGCAGAACGCGCAGGAGCTCTACCGCTCGCTCCTCCGGCACGATTTCTCGATGTGCATGCCGATCTGGAACGGCGTGGGGCAGCGCTATTTCGGGGACGCGGTCCCGATGCGTGGGGAGGTGCGCTTCTCCGAGTCCGCGCATGCGCTCGACCGGCTCGCGGAGCCGTGGGCCGCAGGGAGCGGCGAGGGCGCGGCGCGCGTCCTCGGCGGGTATTCCCTCGGCTCGCTCGTCGCGCCGCAGCTCGCGCTCGCGCACCAGGATTCCTTCGACGCGCTCTTCGTCATCGGCGGCATGTTCGGGGCGAAGGACATGTTCGACAATGGAGTGTACGCGTACAAGGGCGTGCGCGGATGGGACGGGTGGCGGGCCTACATGCGCGACTGCATGGGCCCGAGGTGCGCGGTGCGGACCGCAGGGGACCCCGATGTCGCGTTCGAGGATTTCAGGGCGCTCGTCGAGCGGGGCCCCGAGATCGGCGAGACGATCGGCAGGCTCGATATCCCGGTCGCGATCGTCCACTCGCCATCCGACACTGTGTTTCCCTACGCGCATGCGCAGCAGTACTTCCCCGAGAGCGCGCAGGTGTTCCCGCTCGAGACGACGCACTGGCTCACGGATCCCGGGCGCGAGGCGAGCGAGAGCAGGCCCGGAAGGTTCACCGAGCACACCATGGAGCGGGAGATCGCGTCGCTGCTCTCCGAGTTCGTGCGCGAGCAGCTCGGGAGGTAGCCCCTGCCCATCCAAATCTATTTATACGCCCGCGGGGGTCGCGCCACGATGCGCCACCTCATCTCGCTCAAGGAGCAATCCAGGGACGACATCCTCGAGATGCTCGACATCGCGCAGCGCGTGAAGGCGAGGCGCGCGAAGGGGGAGCTGACCGACTACCTCCCCGACAAGACGCTCATCATGCTCTTCCAGAAGACGTCGACGCGCACGCGCCTCTCGTTCGAGGCCGCGATGACGGAGCTCGGCGGGCACGCGATCTTCCTCGACTCGCGCACGACGCAGTTCTCGCTCACGAGCTTCTCGGACGAGATCCAGGCGGTGATGCGCTTCGGGCACGCGCTCATGTTCCGCGCGGTGCGGGCGGACGACGTCATGACGGCGGCGAGCTTCGGGAGGATCCCCGTCATCGACGCGTGCAGCGAGAAGTACCACCCGTGCCAGGCGCTCGCGGACCTGCTCACGATGGCCGAGCACTCGGGCGGCATCGCGAAGGTGGGGAAGGTCGCGTGGCTCGGCATCGAGAACAACGTCTCGAACACGCTCATGCTCGCGTGCGTCAAGATGGGCATCCGCTTCGCGATCGCGGCTCCCGAGGCGGACAAGGACAGCGTGGACGCGGAGCTCAACGCGCAGGCGGACGCGACGGGGCTCGTCACGCGCACGAGGGACGTCGGGGAGGCGCTCGCGGGCGCGGACTACGTGCACACGGACACCTGGATGAACATGGAGTTCTTCGACGCGGGCAAGGTGCGCGAGCAGTTCAGGGCCGAGTACGAGCGCAGGAAGAAAACGTTCATGCCCTACCAGCTCAGCGCGAAGGCGATCGACACCTATTGCCCGCGCGCGCGCATCATGCACTGCATGCCCTGCCACGAGGGCTACGAGATCTCGCGCGACGCGATCGACCACCCCAACGCGATCATCTTCGACCAGGCCGAGAACCGCATGCACATGCAGAAGGCCGTGCTGCTCTGGCTGCTTGACGCGGAAGTCCCGAAGTAGCCCCCGACGAGAGCCTACAGCAATCTTTATAAATAAATCCCTGTTCTCGCGCCGTTATGGCATCAGGCACGGTCACACGCTACGGCACGCGCTACGGGCGCACCACGCGCGAGCGCCTCGCGAAGGCTGAGCTCGGCTACAAGGGCAAGCAGAAGTGCCCGCACTGCTCGTACACGGCGGTCAAGCGCCTCGCGGCGGGCATCTGGTCGTGCGGCAAGTGCGGCCACAAGTTCACGAGCAGGGCGTACCAGCTGCGCGAGGCGCCCGCGATCCGCAGCAAGGTCGAGGAGGAGCTCGATGTATAAGTGCTTCTCCTGCAGGCGCGAGCTCAAGCCCGACCAGATCAAGAAGCGCGTGCGCTGCATCTACTGCGGGAGCAGGATCGTCTTCAAGTCGCGCACGAACGTGACGAAAGTCATCGCGGAATGACGCTCTCCTGCCGCATCGGGACGCAGCATCCGTTCACGGCGCTCGAGCGGCTCTTGCGCACGGAGCTCGCCCGCTCGCACCCGCGCTCGAGAGTCACCATCGCGGATGAGAGCGGCAATGCCGTCCTCCTCATCGCGGCCGACGACGCAGCGGCATTGCGCGCAGCCCTCAACGGGGTCACGAGCGTGCTCGGCATGTACGAGAGGACGAATGGCATCTGAGAGAGAATCCGGTCCTTCGCTCGCGCGCCTGCACGAGATCGAGCAGTCGGCGCACGCGCACGCGGTGCAGCGGCAATCGTGCCAGGCGCAGCTCGCGGACGCCGAGAACGCGCTCAAGGAGCTCGCGGGCGGCAAGGCGTACCGCATCGTCGGCGCGATCATGGTCGAGGCCGATCCCGCGCGCCTGCGCGAGGAGCTCGAGGAGAAGCGCCGCTCTCTCGAGTCGAGGGTCGCCGCGCTCAAGCGGCAGGAAGACAGGTTGCGCGAGGAGATGCGGCAGCTCCAGCAAGACGCGCTCAAGGGGGGATGAAGATGGGAACGTTCGACAGGGTCATCGCATCGATGCACTACCTCCTCGAGGACACGACGACGCCGCGCAGCGTGCGCGAGTGCCTCTCGAGGCAGATCTCGTACCTCAAGACGAGCCGCGACGACGCCGCGCGCAAGAAGGAGGCGGTCTCCTCGCAGATCGATCCCCTGACGATGGACCCGAACATGCCGTTCGACGTGCGCGCGCAGCTCATGGGCATCCTCGGCAAGATCGAGGAGATCGGCAACGACGAGTTCGACGACGACTCGCCGAGGCTGCACGGGGCGTAAGGGCAGGCACCTGCAATCCTCATTCATAAGTGGCGACGTAAAGCAATCTATTTAATCGTCGCTAGCGCACCACCCCTCCATGGGCCGCGCGCTTCTCGTGAAGACGAATTTCGGGAGCACGCTCGTCGACGAGGAGAGCCCCGTCTACGTCCGCCTCGGCGGCGGGTACCTGCGCAAGCTCGCGCGCGACCTGCAGCCCGACGACATCGTCGTGAAGCACAACGAGGGGCTCTCCCTCATGCTCGAGGAGGCGATTCCCGTGCTCGAGCGGCGCCTCGGCTACCGTCTCGCGAGGGACGCGCTGCACGAGCGCGGCCACGACGGGGCGTACATCCCGAGGTTCAAGACGCTGCTGCTGCGCGGGCTGCTCGGCGCGGACGCGGCCGGCCTCGAGCGCAGGATACTCGACGCCGACGGCGGCTTCTCCCCCGAGGAGCGCGAGGAGCTCGCGCAGAGGGTGATGGCCGCGGGCGTGAGCGTGCAGCCCTCGACGGTGCGCGGGGAGTGGCTGCGCGGGCGCACCCTCGCTCCCGAGGACTGGGAGAACTTCGCGCGCCTCGCGGGCATCAGCCCCGAGTTCGCGCAGATCCACCAGAGCAAGGCCGAGGGAGCGGGATTCTGGGCGGCGTACCACCTCTACACGACGCTGCATCGCATCGCCCCCGGCATGCTCAAGCGGCGCTCGGCTGCGTCCGCGCAAGGAGAGCCCGCGCAGGGAAGCCCTGCGAGCGCAGAGCGCGTCGAGGGGCCGTTCAGGGAGTACGTGCAGGACCTGCTCGCGGCGTTCCCGGGGAGGATCGACGAGCGCAGGGAAGAGGCGATCGTGCGGGAGCTGCAGTTCGTCGAGAGGAAGCGCGCCGGCCGGGAGATGCAGCGCGCGGGGAAGGCACTCGAGCGAGGGCTCTTCGGCGGCGCATGGGACGGCCCGCTCCTCGACGCCCACGCCGCCTGGGAGACCTACCACATCCTCGACACCGCGCTCCAGGACGCGATCGAGAGGTACACGGACGAGAGGTTCAAGAGGGAATCCGGCGGCGAGGAGCTGCGGCTCTTCAGCATCCTCTCCTCGTCCTTCATCAACGCGAAGCTCAGGCCTTCCTCCGCCGGCGAGGAGAAGTACGCGCTCGATCTCGCGGGCATCTGCGCGAGGACAGGCATCAGCGCGGCGGAAGGGACCTCGATAGCGCGGGCCGTCTATGCGAGCTTCCTCAAGGACATGGAGAGCGGGAGGGCGGACCGCCTCCTCGGCTCGCAGCAGTACACCATCGCCCATGTCGCGGACACGCGCCGCGAGTACCTGCGCGCGGTCCCGAAAGTGTTCCTCGACATCGAGGACGCGAGCGGATGCGTCCACGTGCTCAGGGCGAAGGGCGCCATGCGGCTGGGCCGCGACGAGCGCAGGCGGCTCGAGAGGGAGCTGCCGGATGCGCAGAGGAGGATGGACTCGCTGCTGGCGAGAGCGCAGCGCGACTACGGCGGGAGCGCGAGGAGCCGCGCGTTCCTGCTCACCGTCCACACGAACCTGCTGGGGCAGCAAGGCATCCAGGACGAGGAGATACGCGCCCATTGCACGAGCGAGAGGCTGCGCCGCACTGTCATGGAATCCGAGCGCCAGGGCCTCGGCATCTACACCCGCGCCGAGCTGGGCGAGCGGCTCGCGCGCATCGGGCTCGCGGGCGCGATCAGCCTCTACCAGCGCGAGAACATGGTCACGCCATTCTTCCCGTGATCATGCGCGCCCCATCTCCTCGTCGACGATGACCTCGTCCCATCCGGAGCCGAGCAGGCGCTCGCGTATGCGATCGTCCGCATGCCCGTGAGCGCGCATGCGCGCGATGTACTCGTGCAGCTGCGCCATGGGGTCGTGGCCGGGGGTCCGCGCAACCGCATGCGACGCTGCGGGCGCATGCGCAGGCGCGCCTGCGACGCCGCCCTTCCTCGCCGCGAGCGCGTCGCGCTCCTGCGCGAGCGACGTCTCGTGCATGCGCTCGCGCCCTTGCGCCGTGCGGTACGCGCGCACGCCCGCGACGGATGCGCCAGCGACGACGATCAGCGCGAGCGCGACCATCCACCATCCGCGGCCCATGCGCGCGTCGCGCGAGAGCGCGGAGACGAACGCGCCGTCTACGGCCCCTGCCTGCGCCACGTCCGCGGGACGCTCCTCGACGGGCGTCGAGGCCGACGTGTCGTTGGGCGCGGACTCGCCCGCGGGGATCTGCGTGTCGCCCGTGATCGCGAACCAGCTCAGGCCGGGCGGGCGCGCCTCGAACGAGTACGACTGCGGGCCCGTGCCGATGCGGCGCGCGCCGTAGCGCTTCCATTCGCTCCCCTCGAGGCGGTAGAGCGCGACCGTGCTGAGATTGACGAGGTTCTCCTCCGCCCACTGCCTGTCCACCGAGAACTGGAGACCGTAGCTGTCCGCGTCCTCGAGGCCGGTGTGCTCGATGCGCACGTATCGGTAGACCTCCTTGCCGAGCTCGGCCGTGAGCGCGTCGGGCCGCTGCGCGTACTCCGCGACGGACACCTCGACGCGCGGCGCATCCTTCGCGAAGTGCAGCCGCACGAGCGAGATGGCCATGCCCGCGGGCGAGTACTCGATCGTGTCTCCTGCCGCTACGCCGAGCCACACGCGCGTCTGCGTCGCCGTCGGGGAGAGCGCGGGGCTATCGTCGCCACCGCCACCGCCTCCTCCTCCCCCGCCGCCCGAGGAGATGCCCGACGTCGAGAACGATCCCGCGGCGGACGAGTTGCATTGGCCTTTCGCGTCGCATGCGGTGATGTTGTAGTAGTACGTCGTGCTCGCGAAGAGGCCCGAGAGCACGACGCTACCGGACTGCGAGAGCGCGACCGACGTCGTCTGCGAGAGGTTGAGGCCGTCGGGGTCCGTGCCGTAGAGCACGCTGAAGTTCGCGAGCTCGTCCGCATGGCCGACGATCGTGGCGCCCGCGCTCCCGACCGACTGCGCGGAGGCGCCTGAGACCGAGGGCGGCGTCGTGTCCACGAGCGTGACGCTCATGCGCTGCGCCGCGCTGGTCCCCATGCCGTCGGCGCACGTCACGGAGACGTTGTACGTGCCGTCCGCCGCGCCCGTGAGGTTCGCGGCGTAGCGCCAGCGGTGGCCATCGAGCGCGAGCGAGGAGAGGCCCAGCGTCGCGAGCGAGAACGGCGCCGAGCCGCCCGAGCTCGCGTTGTAGACGCTCACGTTGTACGCGCACGAGGAGAGGTCGGGCGACGCTGCGGAGAGGTTGAGGACGACGACGCTCTGCGCTGCGCTCGCGGGCGTGTGGATCGTGACGTTCGGGCCGCGCGCATCGGGCCGCGCGATGAGCACGCGATCGCCCTGCGCGAGCGCGGGGAGGAAGAGCGTGGTCGTCGCGCCCGAGGAGAGGGCGCACGCCCCGTTCGCGTCGAGCGCGGACGCGGGCACGGATGCGCATGCGCGCAAGAGCCGGAGCGTGCCCTCGCTCTCCAGGTACGCGCTCCCGTTGCCAAGCGAGAGGTTGAGCGCGAGCGCGAGCGGCGCGTTGCTGCCGTCGAGGAACCACTCGGACTTCCCTGCCTGCGCGAGCGCGAGGGTGACGTTGCCAGACACCAGGTCGCCCAGTCCCGCGGCCTCGCTCGCGTTCGCCATGCGCATCGCGAACATGTCCGCGGACGCGTTCCATCGCAGCGCGAGCCCGGAGAGCCCCGAGTAGTTGAGCGTGCCCGAGAACGGCGTCGTCCCCGTGGCGTTCGCGACGGCGATCACGATGTCGAACGTGGAGTTCATGAGCCGCGTCTGCGCGGTCACGTCCTGTCCCGACTCGAAGACCCGCCACGACGTGACGATGCCGGACGCGTACTGCGCCGCGAGCGCGGGGAGCGCGAGCGGCACGTTCGCGGTGAGGTTGAGCTGCACGCTGTCGGCGAGCGAGGAGCCGGCGAGCGTGACGTTGATGCGCGCATAGCTCTTCCCTGCGGGGATGTCGAGGACGGTGCCCGCGGGGACGGAGAGGAAGGTCGCCGCGAAGGGAGGGGAGACGTCTGCGAGCGCGACCGAGGTCGCGTTGATCGCGCCATCCGCGTCCGCGCTCCAGCCGAGCGATGCCTGCGGCGACTCGTTCGAGAACGAGAACGCGATGCTCTGCGAGGGCGTCGTCGCGGCGACCGCTTGCCCGTTGAGCGTGACGTTCACGATGTCGGGCGCGGAGACGAAGAGGTAGCTGTACGAGGCCGCGTTCGCGTTCCCGCGCCTGTCGGCGAGCGAGAGGCGCAGCGTCGCGTTCCCCGGCGCGATCCACGACGTCGCGAGCGCGCACGTGACGTTGTCCGTCGACGTCGTCGCGTCGTACGATGCGCCGCAGGCGACGCACGCGCAGTCGAAGAGCGAGGCGTTCGCGGCGTAGCCGACCGTCGCGTTGAGCGCCCCCTGCGCGAGGTCCGCGCGCAGCGAGCTCAGGTTCACGCCGACGCCGACGTCGAGCATCTCGAGCAGCAGCGGCGTGCCGTTCGCGACGGTCGTCGCGTTGCCGGGCGATCGCACGGCGATGGAAGGAGGGACATTGCCGACCGTGACGGAAAGATTGTCCGTCGAGCCAGCCCTGCCGTTCGAGTCGTTGAGCGTGACGCGCAGCACGAGCGTCGTGCCCTCCTGCGAGCCGTTCACGAGGTATGTCGCGTTCGTCGCGTTGCCCGCGAGCTGCGAATTGTTCCACGAGGAGAACTGGGAAGACCGCGCGAAGCTTCCCGAGAGCGCGTCCCACGCCTCGAACGCGGCGGAGAAGCCGAGCGGGTCGACGAGCGAGATGTCCGACCAGCTCGCGTTGAGCGCGATGCGATCCCCCACCCTCGCGCTCGAGGCGTTCGTCGCGTTCGAGAGGAGCCGCGGCGCGGAAGCGTCGATGTAGAGCGGGCGCGCGAGGCTTGTCGTGCTCAGCGACGCGACGGGGTTCGCCGCTATATCGCTCGCGAGGACCGTGAGCGTGCACGTGCGATCGGGCTGGCAGCCGAGCACGGAGAGGCCCATCGTCACGCCGTACGTGCCCGAGAGCGCGGTCCCCGCCGTGCGCGCCATGAGCACACTCGAGGATCCGTTCGTGAGCTGCACGAGGCTCACGCCCGCGAGATCGCTCGCGTTCACTGCGATTGTCACAGGCGTCGTCGCGTCCGGCGGATGGTTCGTCGAGAGCGAGAGACCGGAGAGCGACGGGGGCGTGTTGTCGATCGTGAGGCCGAGCACGAGAAGCGTCGCGGTGTCGTTCGCGTCAGATGCGTTGACGACGGTGACGCGCAGGCCGTACGCGCCGTCGGGGAACGAGCCGTTGATGCAGTTCCACACGAAGCGGTAGCTATCGGTCGCGCCCGTGGACGCGTTGAGCGGGAGGAAGCCGCCGGTGCTGTTGTACTCTATCGTGACGTTGGCGCTGCCGGGGAACGAGACGTTGATCGCGACGCCGCCCGCGAGGATCGCCCCTGCGGAGGGCGAGACGACCGTCGCGCTGAGCGCGAGCGAGGAGAGCGCGCACAGCGGCGCGAGCAGGGCTACGACGACAAGCAGCGATTCCCTCTTCACCAAGGCACCTCGTGGAGGCCAGCGTCGCGGGTTCTTAAGCGTTGTGGGGCGCGTCGACGGGAGCTCGGCCGCGGCCCGTCGGCGCTCGAGAGAGGCTGCGCGCGGGAAGCGATTTAAAGGAATTCCCGCTCCGTAGCGGCAATGAGGCCGTCCCCGCCCATGCAGCCGTTCTCCGAGGGCCCCGCCGCAGGGCAGCCTCCTTCGCGCCGCGATTTCGGCCTCGAGCGCGTGACCGAGGATCTCCACGCCGCTCTCGAGCGCAGCGCCGCCGGAGGAAAAGGCGACCAGTACGGGACGTGGTACCGCGGAAGCCCCAAGGGAGGCGCCTACTATAACGGCGCGCTCGGGATCTCAGGCCTCCAGACTGGCGGCAGGCGCAAGGCAGGCGAGCAGGTGCTCGAGACCGCCGCGCGCAGCAGGAGGGAGGAGGCGTACGTCGCAGGCACCTACGTCGAGAACGTGGAACGCAAGCGCGGCACGCGGCCCGAGACGAAGGCGCAGAAGCTCGACCGGTACCTGCTAATCGCTGCCCACGACGAGCGGGAGCGGCGCGCGCTCATGCGCGGCTACGTGTTCGACCGCATCGGCATGATGGTCGAGAGCGGCAGGTACACGCAGGAGAAGCGCATGTACGGCCTCGACCCGCTCACCCTGGGCGACCACTACAAGCCCGCGCCCTCAGCGT
>JAJPEB010000014.1 GCA_023252315.1 Candidatus Woesearchaeota archaeon
GGCCTGCTCGAGCGTCCACGTGATGCGCGAGACGGCCTTCTCGCGGCGCTCGAGCAGGCGCGCGCCGTAGACGGCGTAGCCCGAGCCCGTGAGCGCGACGATCTCGTCGTCGTCGATGAACACGACGTCGCGCGTGTGCTCGAGCAGCGGCGCCGCGTCGGACGCGAGGAAGACGCCATCAGGCGCGATGCCGATGAGCAACGGGCTCCCGCGGCGCGCGGCGACGATCGCGCCCGTGCGCGCGTCGAGTATCACGAACGCGTTGCGCCCGTGCATGCGCGCGAACGCGTGGTGCGCCGCGTGGAGGAGGTCCTCGACGAGCTGCAGGATGACTTCCGTGTCCGTCTCGGAGCGGAACGTGCGGCCCGAGCGCGCGAGCTCGTCCTTGAGGTCCTCGTAGTTCTCGACGATGCCGTTGTGCGCGATCGCGAGCCTGCCGTCGGCCGAGAGGTGCGGGTGCGCGTTCGCGACCGTGACCGCGCCCGTCGTCGCCCAGCGCGTGTGCGCGATGCCGGCCGTACCCTCGAGCTGCGAGAAATGGGCGTGCGCGTCGACCGCGTCGACCTTGCCGACCCCCTTGCGGACCTCGATCTTGCCGTCCCTGAGCGTCGCGATGCCCGCCGAGTCGTAGCCGCGGTACTCGAGCTTGCGCAGCGCGTCGAGCAGGATGCCGCTCGCCTTGCGCTCCCCCCTGTACGCCGTGATGCCGCACATGTCATGCCCTCCGCATCGACGAGATCGCCTCGCCGATGGCGCGCGCGAGCAGCGCCGGATGGTGGCGCGCGAACGCCTCCTTGCTCACCATGTCGGACGCGATGACGATCGGGCGCCGCGCGCCTGCGAGGTCGTTGCGCACGGGCTGCGCGCGCTCGGCCTCGTACGCCCTGCGCTGCGCGCGCGAGATGGCGCCCGTGTTGACGAGCGCCGCGTCGATCGAGGCGCCGTCGAGCGCGTCCTGGACGCTGCGCACGAAGTCGCCCGCGGCGTAGCCGTCCGTCTCGCCGCGCTTCGTCATCGTATTGACCACGTAGATTATCTTGGCGCCCCTGCGCTTCGCGCGCTTGAGCGCGCCGACCACGCCGACCACGAGCAGGTTCGGCATGAGGCTCGTGTAGAGGTCGCCCGGGCCCACCACTATGGTGTCCGCCTCCTCGAGCGCCGCGCGCGTCTTCGGGAAGATCAGCGCCCTCGGCTCGAGCTCGAGCCTCGCGATGCGCAGGCGCGCGTCGTGCTTGGGGACGTCGATGTTCGTCTCCCCCATGACGACGCTGCCGTCGGAGAGGTGCGCCTTGAGGTGGCAGTTCGTGAGCGTGACGGGGTAGACCTTCCCCTCGATGCGCAGGATCTCCTCCATCGCCTCGATCGCGCCGTACTCCTTCTGCCCGGGCGTGCCGGGGATGATGTCCTTGAACGCGGTGAGCATGAGGTTGCCGAGCGCATGGCCCTTGAGCCCCGATCCCGCGCCGAAGCGATGCTCCATGAGCGCGCGAAGGCGCTGCGGCGCGTTCGAGAGCGCGACGAGGCACTTGCGCACGTCGCCGGGGGGGAGATAGCCGAACTCGTCGCGCAGCCTGCCCGTGCTGCCGCCCGAGTCCATCATGCTCACGACGGCGCTGATGCGCGCGTTGGGGTACGCGCCCTTGAGGCCGGAGAGCAGCGTGAAGAGGCCCGTGCCGCCGCCGATGCACACGATGCGGTGCCCGTCGGGGATCTTGGGGGCCTGGAGCGCTCGCGGCGCCCTCGCGGGCTTCGCCGCAGGCCTTCCCTTCCTCCCTTTCGCGCGTGCCGTTTCCACGGGAGGGTGCCCGTCGCTGCCTATATAAGCATTATGAAAACAATCCCACTTCCACTACAAAAATATTTATAGGACGGCCGCCGCGCATCAGCGCATGCGCATCATCGACGAGGCCGCGAACGGGGCGCGAACGGTGCCGTGCATCGAGCTGCCCGCGCCGAAGATCGCGGCGGTCACGAGCGCGCTCGCGTCGCGCATCCTCGCGCAGCTCGCGTCGCGCCCGGGCGGCATGCACGCGTCGCAGATCGCACGCGAGCTGCGCGAGCACGAGCAGAAGGTCTACTACCACATCCGCAGGCTGCGCGCGGCGGGCATCGTCGTGGTCGACCACCTCGAGGAGAGCGGGGGCGGCGTCGCGAAGGTGCTGCGCCTCGCGGCCGGCGCCGCCGCGGTGCGCTTCTCGCCCTGGGAGCGCGCCGCAGGGCGCACGGGCGCCGCCGACGCGCACCTGCGCATGCTCGCGCCTTTCGTCGAGCGGGGCCGATGGGACGCGCGCATCGTCGTGAGCAGCCCCGATCCGCACGGGCCCGAGGGGGCGCGCGGGCGCGACGCCGGCTACGCGATCGAGCTCGGGCTCTTCCTCGGGCTCTTCCTCGAGTCCGCGCCTGTCGACGCGGTGCAGCTCGACACGCAGCTCTCGGACTGGAAGCAGAACCTCATCATCATCGGCGGCCCCGTCGTGAACAAGGCCGCGCAGCGCGTGAACGCGAGGTCGCTCGCGCCCTACGACGCCGCGCGCAAGGAGTTCCGCTCGTCCGTGACCGGCAGGCGCTATGCGCAGGAGAACGCGGGCATCGTCGCGAAGATGCCCAACCCCTTCGCGCGCGGGAAGTGGGTGCTGCTGCTCGCGGGCAAGCGCTCGGCGGGCACGCGCGCGGCGGTGCTCGCGCTCACCCGCATGCTCGACCGGATCGCGGAGAGGGCGCGCGCGAACGGCACGTGCCTGTGCGTGGTCGAGGGCGTGGACGCGGACAGCGACGGGGTCGTCGAGAGCGCGAGGGTGCTGGAGTAGCAGATCATGGTTTCTTCGCATCGAACCTCTCGCTGCGCTTCCAGAACTCTTCGAAATATGCGAGAAATGATCTTGCGATGTGCGTGTTGACGATTTCCACACTCACCATATCAGGGGATTGGAGCATGATAAGAGCCACATCCTTGTAGACGCAGAACAACGCAGGCGTCTCGATATCAGCAGGCATGTAGCGCGCTTGCGAGCCCTTGTACGAGTTGCGGTTCTTCAGGACCTCCGGATCGGTCCCTTTGTTGAAAAGCAGTTTCACCTTGATGCCCAGAGCGCTTCTTCTCATATGCTCGCGCTGCCAGTAGATGTGCTGGCTCTCGGGCTGGAACGCAGGGATGCCGAGATAGTAGAGCGTATCTCCCCTCTCCATTTTCGCATACATCTTCTCTGTCGCAGTACGCAGCCCTTTCGTGCCGAAAAAAACGGTCGCTTGCGTGGGGTACTGCCTGGCATGCTCTTCGATTCTGCCGATGAATGCCTGCGCGGAGAGCTTGAGATCGCGAATCTCGTCCTCACGGCTGTCGAGATATGAGAGGATCGAATGCGGCGGATTCGCCGTGAAGACCTGTTTCTTCCCCTGCCTGATGGAGGAGACGATGCCCTTGTCAATAAGGCGATCGAGGATTTCGTAGACCTTCGAGGTATGGACGCGTGCGTTCTTGACGATCGCTCCTGTGGTGGAGCTGCCGAGCGAGAGTAGTGCCAAGTAGACTCTTGTCTCGCCTTCAGTGAGGCCAAGTCGTTTCAGGAGCATCTCATCGTCTTCCACAGGCCTGGGAAAACCATATGGCATTTAAAATTTCCCCCCTCAATGGGGAGATTTTATTCTTATATACGCGCATATCTCCAGCGCACATGAGAAGAACAGCCCCGCTTGGCATCGACCTCGAGAAAATCCTCGGCGCTCTCGTGACCCAGAAAGGGAGGACAGAGGCGCTCAGAGCGGCGTTGCGTGCAGGTATCCCGCTGGAAAGCCATCATCTCGACGAGATTCGAGGGGCGATAAGCATGTATGCCCGGCAGGACGTCCTCTCCTACGCAAAGCAACTTGTCGATCAAGGGCGCAGAGGAGAAGCGTTCTCTTTTTACGTGGAGAGCGGCGCTTGGGAGAACGCCCTCGAGACGCTTCCTAGCGAAGGCGATCCCTCACGGCGAGCATCCGAGGATGTATTGCTCAGCGCGATGGGGAAGGGGTCAGCATACGACACCCATCTCTTCTCTACCCAGGACGTTTCTATCCGTGAAGGGACCGGAAGAAGAGAGAAGTGGGCAATGACGCTCGAGACTGTAGCGCGATTGGAGAGATGGGACGCTCTCAGAGAGCTCGTCTCGAGCGCGGCTCCTCATTATTCTGAAGCGGCCGCGCAAGCCGCATATTTCGCGGAGAGCCATTGCCGCGGTGCATGCGCAGACACTTTGTACAGCGACGAGATGGGAAGGTATTTCCAGAATCCTCCCCGAGGAGAAGACCCGCGCGGCCAAGAGAGGCGCAGGTTCGAAGGCAACATGAGAGCCGCGACGTTGCTTGAGGGCGGACACCAAATAGCGACAGGGCTCGGATCGAGCGGGACAGCGCGCGCAAGATCCCTCCGCGCACGCTGTGTCGCGCACCTCGAGGCAGCCGCGAATGCGTTCCCAACGGTGCTTGGCGGCGAATATCCGCTCATCGAATTCAGCGACCTCTTCGAATTCGCCAATCTTGCCTCGGGCGTAGGTAAGCATGATCTTGTCCTCTCTGCTTACGCAAACGAGGGGAAAGTGCGAGCCGACTATCGGAAAGAGAGATGGGAGGCGCTCGTGGCAGGCGCAGAAGGGGCCACGGGCCGCTTCGCCGACGCAGCGCGGCGTTTCGAGGATCTCGGCAAAGAGACGGACAAGCACGAGTTCATAGGCGAGGCAGCGCGGCTCTACTCCCTCATAGGTGATGACGAACGTTCGTATATATTGCTCAGGACCGCGAGGATGAGCGCGGAAAAAACAGGGGATTTCGCCGCCTGCGAGCGCTATTCGCGAGAACTTCGTGATTCCCGAAGGTCCTCAGCGTATAGGCATCTCGCCAGAATGAGCACGAAGGAATAGGGATTCCGATTTGAGAGCGCGAGGGTGCTCGAGTGAGCGCGTGCGGGAGAGCGCGGCAACCCTCGTAGATGCGCGAGCAGATACCCTTATGTAGCACGAAGGCCAAGAGCGCGCCATGGACAAGGACGTGCTCGCGAGGCTCGAGAGCGGGGTTCCGCTCGGGTGGGTCTCGGAGCGCGAATACTCGGATATCCAGCGCGTGCTCGCCGCGGTGCGCGCGATGCTCGGAGAGCGCGAGGGGGTTTCGGCCGCATCGTCGGCGTCCCGGGAAGATCTCGAGAACCTGAGGAACGTGCTCGAGTCGACGGGGTTCCGTGCGCGCTCCATCTCCGAGAGGGAAGCGAAGGCCGCGCACGCGACGCTGCTCGCGCTCGACAGGTCCGGCGCGATACCGCTCGGATCGCCCGCGGGGACGATGCTCGTGCGGTCGCTCGCGCTCGCGCAGTCGCTCCTGCTGCCAGGCGCCGAGCGCGCACGCGTCGCGCGCCTCAAGGAGGAGTTCGCGCCGGGCGACGTCCCCGACGCGCAGAAGGTGCGCGATGCGATCGTCGCGTGCTGCGCGAGGTCGGACCTGCTCTCGTGGGCAGCGTGCACGATCGCGCCAAGCGCTGATCCCGCAGAGCGGAGGTTCACGGTCTTCCTCGAGCGGCCGAAGGAGGAGCGGGAGCGCGACGGCGAGATCCCGTCGTACTACAGTTATGTTCTCGACTTCCGCGCATGGTGCTCGTACGAGGGCAACGTCCAGCTCAACCCGTCGCTGCGGGGAGAGGGGCGCGGGCTCGCGCTCGTGCGGGCGCGCGAGGAATCGTGCAAGGCGCTCGGGGTGCCGCTCATCGTCGTGAACAGATGCCACAATCCCGCATTCTGGCGCCACCTCGGGTACGGGAAGCTGCGGGCGTACCAGCGCCGCGAGCTCGCGCCGTTCATGGCGGGCGTGCCGGAGTTCGTCAATCCGCTCTACAAGATACTCTGAGAGCGCATGAGACAAGGATGTCCTCTCCCCTCACTCCCTCCACACCTCGTACAGGAAGCTCACGTAGCCCGCGATGAAGAAGAGCGCGCGGACCGAGAAGACGAGCACGAGCGAGGGCAGCGCGAGCGCGGCTACGCCCGAGAGGTAGCCGAGCGCCTCGCCCGCCGACGACACGAACGCGCTCACGAACGCCTGGTACGCGTACATGCCGAGGAAGACGAGCGCGGCGAAGAACGGCCCGACCATGAGCACGCGGCGCAGGTAGTCGTCGATCGAGCCCATGATGACGCACAGCAGCAGCACGAGCAGCGCGACGCCGAGCGCGAGCGCGGGAGATCCCGTGGGCTCGCTCAGCGTCGCCTCCACGCCGCCAGCGGCGGACGGCGAGAGCGCGACGAGGGGGAACACGAGGGCGCACACGATGCACGCGAGCGCGACGCTCACCACGATCCCGTGCCAGTCGGGCAGGTGCTCGCGGCTCTCGCGCACGCGCACCGTCTTGTACCACACGTAGGGCGGGAGGGCGAAGAGGATCGCCATGCCCGCGGCGCTCACCGCGCTCGCGGCCGCGGCCGCGGGGTCGGGATGCGACGCGATCGCCTGCGCGAGCGCGGGGAAGAGCGTGCGGCCGACCTCGACCGCGAAGCGCGCGACGAGGAGCCCCGTGACGCCGAGAAGGAACGTCTTGCGCTCGGAGAAGAGCGCCTCTATCCTCGCCACGGCGAGGTTGAGCGCAACCCCCGCGCGGCGCAGCAGGCGCGACGAGATGATGTCCTGCTCCTGCAGGACGGCGAGGATCGCGAGCGCGGACGCGATGGGCCTCGCGAGCGGGAACGACGAGATCGAGAGCGTCGCGCGCACGAAGGGCTCGAAGATCGCGACGAAGAAGCCGATGAGGAGGAGGAACGCGAGCGCCGCGCGGCGCGCGTGGCTCGCGTCCTCGCGCGTGAGCGCAGAGAGCACGCTGCGCTTGCGCAGCGGATGGTTGCGCGCGATCTCGCACGCGAGCGCGAGCAGCAGCGTGCCCGCGATGACGCACGTGCCGCGCGCGAGCAGCTCGAGCAGCGGGAACGCGACCGCGCCCGCGAGCAGGATGAGCCCGCTCACCGCGAGCAGGTCGTAGGGCACGATGCGCTCGCCGAGCAGGATGCGCGAGGGGCTCACGAGGTGGAAGAGGTAGAAGAGCGCGACGAGGAGCAGCGCGCGGTACGGGACCTCGACCGCGTCGCCGCGGAAGTAGTGGAGCGTGCCGACGACGAGGAGCGCGAGCGCGAGCGCGAGCTCACCCCACACGACGCGATAGCGTGCCACGACGGTGTCCTGTGACGGCCGTTTAAAAAGGTTGGCGGGCGCGTGCCGGCGCGCAGGGGCTCCGGATGACCGCTCCGCGATGGTGAAAACCCGTCGCCAGCGGGGTGCCGCAAAGGAAAAAGCTCTTAAATCCTCATCGGGAGAATCCCGCCCATGGATCTCGCACGCCTGCGCAGGAGGGGATGGTCGGAGGGAGAGATCTCGCGCGCCGTCGCGACGCTCGAGCGCGCGGAGGCTGCGGCGCACCCGAGCCTGCGCGGCATCGAGCGCATGGCGTTCTGGCTGCTCCTCGTGGCGCTGGGCATGGGCGCGATCGCGATCGCGCTCGAGCTGCTCCCCCTCATCCTGCTCACGCCGCTCGCGATCACGCTCCCCATCGCGCTCATCCTCGGCGCCTGCCTCGGCATGCTCCTCGTGCACATGCTGCGCGACATGCGGCTCGAGCGCGCGCACCAGCACGCGGGCGTGGCCGCGCTGCTCGCGTTCTGCACCATCGCGCTCACGCTCGTGATCGGCACCGTGGCGTCGCGCATCGGCCTCGGGGACGGCCCCGCCCGCGCTGCGCTCCCGCTCGCGGCCGCGCTCTGCGCCGGCATCCTCGCGCCCTACGTCGCGCACCACTGGAGGGAATCCCATGGATCTTCGTGAGTGGATGACGCTGCACGTGCGGCACAAGGACGCGTACGCGAAGGCGCTCAAGTCGGTGGCGCAAGAGGGCGAGCGCACCGTGTTCACGTTCAAGGACCACGTGCTCACAGGCTACGCGCTCGACGAGCTGCGCATCCCCGCAGGCATAGGCGGCAAGACGCTCATCGTGACGCTGCACAACGAGGCGAACGTGAAGCGGCTGCTCTCGGACTGGGGGGCGTTCTGCGCGCACAAGGACCTCACGGTCATCTTCGCGAACCCCGCGCGCAACGAGAAGTGGGTCGTCAAGCCGCGCCTGCACGAGGACATCTCCGAGGGCAACATCGAGCCCGGCATCCGCGCGATGGCCGAGGGCGTGACGAGGGTTTGAGATCTTCCGGTAGCATCTTCGCTGCCTCTCAGAAAGCCTAAATACGATGACGTCTTCTCCTCTCGCATGGGGCTCGGAGAAAGAGTGCGGGGCATGAAGCTCGCGACCGCGCAGTACCTCGGCGTCGGCGCGCTCCTGCTCAGCGGCCCCGGCGCGATGTACCTCGGGGAAGCGGCCTATCAGGGGCAGTGGAGCCCGCCGTCCATCGTCCAGCAGGTCATGGACCACGGCCCCGCGACGATCCGCTACATGAGGTCGCAGCCCGCGAGCCCCGCGTCAGGGCTTCCCGGCGGGAGCGGCCCGCTGCTCGAGCTGGCAGGGATGCTCGACGCCGCGATCATGGTCCACTACACGAGCAAGGGGCTCGGGGCAGGCCATCACGGCGAGCACTTCCACGAAGAAGAGCACCACTAAGAGACGCGTATCCCCCTGCAAGCGCAGGCACTCAGGATCGCCTACTTCTTCTTGCCCTTGCGCGCCGGCTTCCTCGCCGCGGCCTTCTTCGCGGGCCTGGCCTTCGCCTTGGCCCTCGCGACCGGCCTCGCCTTGCGCGCGGCCCTCGTGGGAGCCGCAGCCTTGCGCGCGGCCGCCCTCGCGACCTTCTCCTTCGCGTCCGCCTCCGTCTTGAGCCTCGCCTTCTCCTTCTCCATCTCCTTGCGGAAGTGGGGATCGTACTCGTACGGGAGCGTGATCGAGTTCTTGCCCTTGGGGATCTGGATCTTGTACTTCTTGGGGCGCGGCGCGCGCTTTCGCGGCGGGCTGCCGACGGGGCGCACCTTGAGCGTGTTCTTCTTCGGCGGCGTGCGGTGCGTGACCTGCTGCTCGTCCGCCGCGTGCCCCTGCTGCTGCCTGGGCATCTCCTCTTCCTGGCCCCAGTCCGGGGGCGCCATCGAGCCGGGGCGGCTCTCCTCGATCTCGACCTCGACCTTGCCGTCGACGATGCTCTTCACGTGCGCGAGGAACTCGCGCTGGAACATGTAGTAGTTCGTGATGATGTCGATGTTCACGATCTCCTCGCGGCCCTCGACGACCGTCTTCATCGTGACGTGGCGCCTGTACTCGTTCTCCCGCGCGACGTTGCGCGCGCGCAGCAGCTTGCGCAGCAGCAGGTAGAGCCCCATGTTGTCCGCGATGGCCATGTCCTTGCCGTACAGCTCGCGCACGAGCTCCGCGCGCTCGATCGCGCTCTCGGGCTCTCCCGAGTACTTGCCGCGCTCGCGCGCGAGCTCGAGCAGCGCATCTACCATGAACGCGTAGCCGTCGACCATGCGGCCGAGGATGTTGACGATCACGTCGACCGTGCGCGTGTACTTGAGCGATACGTAGATCAGGTGGTCGACCCTCTTGAGCTCCTCGAGCGCCTCGTTCATCTTCTCACTCACTGCGCATCACCTGCCACCGCACGCCCCAGCATGACGTGCTTTCCTGCCTTGTACACGAACTCCTTCACGGCCCGCACGCCCTGCGCGACCTCGCGCTCCCCGATGTCCTCGACCGACGCGAAGCCTTGCGACGCGACCACGAGGCGGTCCTTGCGCGCGAACGCCGTCGGCGCCTCCCCATGCCTGCGCAGCAGGCCCGAGAACTCCGCGTGCACCTGCGCGGCACGCGCCGCCTCCTGCATGCCGCTCGACGCGAGCGCGCCCACCGCATCGTGCCCGCCGGCGCCGCCATGGAGCGCGAGCGCCTGCGCCGCGAGCTCGATCGCGGAGCATCCGTGGCGCATCACGCCGAGAAGCGCCTTCGGATCGCGAGAGAGTGGGTATGTCACCGTGAGCAGCTCGTCGGCGGCCTGCACTTCCTTCCCCGCGAGAGAGAGGAGATGCGCAGGCCCCGCCATTCGGGAGCACCGAGGGGCTGGTGTTTATAAGTTTTCCGTCGTGGGCGCGCGCAGCGAATCGCGGACCGGGAAGGATGCGGGAGCAGGCGCTACTCGCGAAGGTATCCCGCGAGGTCGGTGAGCCGCCTGCGCGGGTCCTCGAAGCCCTCCTTCGCCGCTGGATCGAACGTGCGCGAGAGGCCGTCGAGGAGCGTAGCCTTCTCGCGGAAATACCGCTCGCCGCCCGTCCAGCGCTGCACAATCTCCTCGACGCCGAGCGTGAGCTCGAAGACCTGCGACGTGCCCCAGAGCCGCCCGTCTCCCTTGCGCTGCGCGAGCGCCTCCTCGAGGCAGCACCCGTGGCCCGCGTACAAGCGCTCTACGATGGGCTCGGATCCCGGGACGTCGTAGGAGTGGCGCATCTCGCCGAGCACGTCGGGCCATGCGTACCCGTGCTCGCCATGCCCTGCGCGGGGAGCGAACGCCAGGGGAGGCAAGACCTCCACGCTATCCACGTCGTAGGGCCTCATCGACCTATGGATCACGTCGCGGATCAGCCCTCCCCATTGCGCGGGCTCGAGAGGCCCGAGATGCCTGAAGAGCAGCTCGCGGTACTCGCGCACGGACATGCCGCCCCTGCGCCCGCGCTGGTACGCGGCGATGGCGCGACCGTAGGAAGGGATTTCCTCAACCACTCCCCAGTGATTTCAGCGCGGCGATATAAGCCTTTCCCGCATGGCGGCCCGCAAGCCTATAATACCCCTCCCAACCCCGACAGGAGAATGGACCGCATCACCGCCATCGTCATCGCGGATTCCGGTTGCGAGGAGGCGTGCGCGAAGGAGATCGAGGGGATCGCAAAGGCGAAGCCCGACGTGCATGCGAACGCCCTGCGCCTCGAGTGCGCGCTCATCGACGCGTGCAGGATCGCCTACCTCTCGAAGGTCGCGCGCAGGGTGCTCGTCGAGATCGCGCTCCCGCTCGCGCCCGGCGAGCCCATCGCGTCGCGCGAGCCGCTGCATGCGGGGGCGCTCTTCCCGCAGGGGTGCACGTTCAAGGCGGAGGCGGAAGTGCTCGCGCTCTCGCCCGAGGGCGAGCGGGCGGATGGGCAGGACGCCAGCGCGCGCGAGACCCCGTCCGCGCAGGAACTGACCGAGGAGATCGGCGGCTGGGCGCACAGGGCGCTGGGCCTCAAGGTGTCGCTCTCGCGCCCCGATCTCGTCGTGCGCGCGACGCGCACGCCCGAGCGCACGTACGTGGGCGTCGACGTCATGGGCTTCCCGCTCGCGCGCCGCGAGTGGCGCATCATGCTCTCGCGCACGAGCCTCAAGTCCACGGTCGCGGCGGCAGTCGCGATCTACTCGGGCGCGAGGCCCGGCGAGCGCATCCTCGACCCGCTCGGCGACGACGGCACGATCGCGATCGAGGCCGCGCTCGTGCTCTCGGGCACGAGTCCGCACCGCTTCGCGAAGGCGCTCGCGTGCGAGCGCTTCCCCGCGCTCGCGGGCACCGACTGGCGCGCGTGGCGCGAGGGCATGGACGCGAAGGCGAAGGAGATCGGGGGGATCACCGTGTTCTGCGCGACGCTGCGCGAGATGAAGGCGGTGCGCACGAACAGCAAGCTCGCGGGCATCGAGAAGATGCTGCACAGCACGCGCGTCGCGATCGACTGGCTCGACCTCAAGCTCGAGGAGAGGAGCGTGCACCGCATCATCACGCAGGCGCCCCAGAGCGGCAAGGCGACGCCCCAGCGCAAGGCGGAGCAGGAGATCGACGACCTCTTCAACCAGTCGGCGTACATCCTGCGCAAGGGCGGCACGATCTCGTGCGTCGCGCACAAGGGGGACGAGCTGCTCCCCGCCGCCGAGAGGCACGGCTTCGCGCTCAGGGAGCGCAGGAAGATGCTGATGGGCATGCATCGGATCGAGCTGATGACGTTCGGCAAGGACTCCGCGGCGCATGCACCGCCACCGCCCTTACGGCGAGCGGTGAAGGGCGCATGATGCGGCGCCGAGGGGGTGGCCCCAGCCGGGGAGCGGCGCCCATAGACGCGAAGAGGAGCGCCGCGAGCTGGGCAGTGGCGGACGCCGAAGGCGGATGCGCAGCGGATCGATCGAGGAGGTGAACTCATGGAATGCGAGATGTGCGGGAATGCGAATGCGGTCGCGGTCGCGAGGGTCGAGGGCGTCGACATGAGCGTGTGCGCGAGGTGCGCGGGCCACGGCGTCGTGCGGCGCGAGATCGAGCAGCCGCAGAAGAAGCCCAAGGGCGCGCCGAGGAAGGCAGCCACGCAGGCGCAGCGCGGGGACGAGCTCGTCGAGTCCGTCCACCCCGACATCGCGAGGATGCTCCACGCGCACCGCGAGAGGCTCTCGCTCACGCAGGAGGACTTCGCGAAGCGCCTCAATATCCGCTCGTCGGTCTACCAGCACTACGAGGCGGGCACCACCGTGCCCGACATCGCGCTCGCGCGCAGGCTCGAGCACGAGCTGCACGTGCCGCTGGTCGTGCACATCAAGCTCGCGAAGGGTCCCGTCTCGACGGGCGAGGAGGCGGCCGGCATGACGCTCGCGGACTTCGTCAAGAAGAAGGGGAAGAAGTAGCGGGGGGAGCGCGAGGAATTCACGCAAAACGCTACGTTCTCGGAGCGCTGCGGAGCATACACTGCGACTCCGTCGCAGCATTTACGAAAATGCGGCTGCATGAATCGCCACATTTTCTGTCCTTCTCCAAGGCAGCGCTCGAGAGAGTGCGAAAGGAAAGATCGGGAAGGGCGGGGCAACGAATCCCAGAGAAGTACGCGAGATCTAGGAATAGAAAGAAAGAGAAGAATCAGAAAAGAAGAACGAAAGGAAAAGAGCACAATCCCGTCTCAGCTCATCTCCACCCGCCGATGATCGCGCCCATGAGCACGAGCGCGACGAGGTAGTGCGCCGCGTTGAGCATCCAGAGCGAGATCGGCCGCTTCTCGTAGAGGAACGAGTTGAGCAGCACCGTCATCACGAAGCCGAACCACGCGATCGCGCCCGCGCACATGCCCCAGAGCGCGTTGGGGGACTGCGCGAGCGAGACGAAGAACGCGAGGACGAACGCCATCGCGAGCGTCGCGAGGAAGCCCACGAGGATCATGACAGGCATCTGCTCCTGCATCTCCTTCTTCCCCTTCTCCATCTCCTTCTTCGTGATGCCCATCAGCGACATCCACTGCTTGCCGAAAAGCGGGCCGTACCAGAGCCAGCCCACGAGAAAGGCCGCGATGGCGGCCACCACTATCGCCACGTAGTTCATGGTTTCCCTCCCTGTTTCCTCGCGATGTAGTACCAGAGCCGCGTCTGCTCCGTCTGCTCGACGAGCACGAAGCGCTGGGTGTTCTGCATGAGGAAGAGGATGCCCTCGTCGCTGCGCGAGAAGAGCGTCTGGAGCATGTCGTCGGTCACGAGCACGTGGGAGGTGTTCGTGGACTCGAGCATGCCATAGACCGCGTTCGCGTCGCGCGAGTAGAGCGCGAGCGCGACGTCCGACGGCCTCGACGACGCGTCGATCGTCGCGCGCCTGCCGGTGAAGTACTCGATCATGGGCGCGTAGCCGGGCGCCGAGAGCACGCTGCCCTCGCGGTGCGTGCTCGAGAGGTACGCGAGCGAGTGGGCGAGCTGCGCGGTCGGGTTCTCCTCGACGCGCTCGCGCGCGCTCACGATGAGCAGGAAGATGCCCGCGCACGCGACGATGAGGAGCAGCGACATGCGCAGCAGCTCGAGCTCCCACTTGCGCTGCATGAGGTCGAAGACGCCGTACGCGCACAGCACCGCGAGCGCGAGCGCGGTCACGGGCATGAGCGCCTGGATGAAGACGGACGCCGCGAAGAGCGCGAGCGAGGACACGACGACGCCGGGCCGCTTGCGCAGCGGCGGCGAGAGGAGGCCGTACGCGCCGAGGATGACGAAGAACACGCTCACGCCGCCGCTGTTGCCGAACTCGAAGAGCACGTCAGAGAGCGCGGGGCGCTCGAACACGGCGCTCGCGAACGGCAGCGAGCGCGACCATGCGAAGAACCACACGAACGCGGCGGCGACGCTGAGCAGCACGGGCACCGCCTGCCAGCGCCTGCCCCGGCTCCAGAGCCACGCGAGCGCGCAGCCCGCGCCGATGAGGCCGAGCACGGGCGACGTGATGAGGGCGAAGGGGAGCGGGATCCACGCGTAGGACGGCGAGATCATGAGGAGCAGGCCCGCGCACACGAGCAGCACGAGCGCGAGGAGCGCGGGCGAGTGCGAGGTGCCGAGCACGCTCAGCGTCGGCGTGACAACGACCGCGAGGAGCGCGAGCGCCGCGACCTCGCGCGTGCGCACGATCCTCACGAGGAGCGGGTAGAGGAGCAGCAGCAGCGCGAGCGCGAGCAGCATCGGCAGCAGCCAGGGCACGCCGAGGAAGACCATGCACGCGAGCAGGAACGTGTAGGGCGTCGGGATCGTGAGCTCGCCGCGCAGCGGGTCGTAGCCGATCGTGCCCTGCGAGAGCAGCTCCGCGCGGCGCAGCTCCGTGTAGCTGCGCTCGCCCGGCGTGATGGGCGCGTCGAGCGACGCGCGGATGACCGGCACCGCGACGAGCGAGGCGAGCGCGAGGAGGAGCACGAGGTGCACGCCGTAGTCGCGCAGCAGCGCGGACCTCGCCGCCTTCACGACTCGACCCCCGAGCACAGGATGCGGTAGACCGTGACGCCGTCCGAAATCGGCATCGTCGAGAGGCACAGCGACTCCTGCGCGGCGAGGCTGTCGCGCCCGTACTGGAGCCGCGCGTCGTGGGAGAAGAGGATGTGCGTGAAGCCGAGCTTCTCCGACTTGTCGACCACCGTCACGACGAAGGGCGAGCGGTACGCCGCGTCCACGTCGCGCACGAGCTCGTCGCCGCCCGGCAGCAGCAGGAAGTCGGAGTCAGTGAGGGTCGCGTGCCCGCTGAAGTACTGCACCGCGAATCCCTCGCGCACGGTCGTGAGCAGGACCGCGCCGCGCGGCAGCCTGGGCCCGAGCGCCTGGAACGCCGCGATGTCCGCTCGCGAGGGCGACTGCGCCATCGCGTCGTGGGCCGCGGCGAGCGCGGGGAGCAGCGCGCTCACGACGAAGATCACTGCGAGCAGCGCGCCGAGGGGGTACGCGGCCCAGGGCACCTTCGTGCGCCGCAGGTAGCGCGCCGCGATGAGCAGGCCGTAGCCCGCCATGATGGAGAGCAGGATCGAGAGGAGGATCATGCCGAGCGCGATGTCGAGCGTGCGCAGCAGCACCATCGACGCCACCGCGATGATCGCGCCGATGACGGAGAACGACGCGCGCTCGCGGCTCTCGAAGAGCGCGTGGTAGGCGCCGAACACGCCGAAGAGGAACGTGACGGTGCCGAGCCCGTAGACGACGCCTATGAACGTCGTGCCGCTGAAGTGGAGCTGCGCGTACTGCGCGGGGAGGTTCTGCCAGATCGCCCTGATGCCCTCCGCGAAGAGCGCTTTCTTGTAGACGAGCACGTTGAACCACACCGCGAGCATGAGCGTGAAGAAGAACGCCTCGTTGATGCGCGCGTCCACGCTGAAGCCCTCGAGCCTGAGCATGACGACGATCGCGAGCAGCGAGAGCACGAGCACGAAGACGAGCGGGGAGAGGAACGCGAGCAGGACCGTGAGCGCGACCACGAGCGTGAGGTGCCGGTCCGGGTCCGCGATGAGCAGGATGATGAGCAGGAAGAGCAGGGACGCGAGCGGGATCGCGGACGGCGTGTTGAGGTAGCCCGGGAAGACGGACGGGCTCAGGCCCGCGAGCAGGACCGCGAGCAGCGACGCGACGCGCGACCTCGTGAAGGAGAACGCGAGGAAGTAGACGGGGACGAGGAGCAGCACCATCAGCAGGTTCGGCAGCGCCTTGTAGACGCCGTCGCCGAGCGGGAGCAGCGACGCGAGCAGGTACGAGAAGAGCGGGCTGCCGACGCGCGTCTTGCCGGTCACGCTGAGCGGGTCCTGGGTCAGCGGGACGCCCGTGTCGCGGATGTGCTCGACGTCGCGCACCGTGAGGTACGAGTCGTAGCTGAGCGCGTCGACGCCCGTCGCGAGCTCCATGCGCATCCAGAAGAGCGCGATGAGCACGAGCGCGAGCGCGAGCCACTCCCAGCGCCATCCCCCCTTCGCCAT
>JAJPEB010000104.1 GCA_023252315.1 Candidatus Woesearchaeota archaeon
CCCGATCCAGCTGGATCACCACATCTACATCGAGGGCAACGACCACGCGGTCATGCTCGCGTGCGGCGCGGGCCAGCTCGAGCTCAACACGCACATGCCGCTCGTCGGCGCGAACCTCGTCTCGTCGCTGCGTCTCCTCACGAACGCGTGCAGGCTGCTGCGCGAGCGGTGCGTGGACGGCATCGTGGCGAACGAGGAGGCATGCGCGCGCAACGCGCAGCGCAGCGCGGCGCTCGGGACCGTGCTCGCTCCCGCGCTCGGCTACGACGCGGTCGCGGCGCTCGTCAAGGAATCGCTGCGCACGGGCAGGCCGCTGCGCGAGATCGCGACGCAGAGGAAACTCGTGAGCGCGGCGCGCTTCGACGCGCTCGTGCGCGAGGCGACGGAGAGGAAGTAGCGCCTCGCCATCGCACCGAGCTCTGAGTCGTCCCCATCCATTGCTGCCGTCTGAGGTCGCGTGGCCCCGGAGGAGTTCCGGAGGATCGGGAGAACGGAGAGAACGCCTCTTTCCTGAGAGCGGAGGAATCGGGAATGGATGACCTCGCGCTCACCGCACGATCAGGCTCGTCCCCGTCATCTCCTTCGGCACGGGCATGACGAGGTCGCGCACGCCCGCGAGGTCCGCGATGTGGCGGTAGAGCGGAACGCCCTTCGCGGCGGCGCCGGCCCTGCACGCGGCCATGCTGACCGCGAGGATCGCGGGGGCTATCTTCCCCGTCACGTTCCCGACGGCCTTGCGCACGCCCTTGCCGAGGTAGCGGTGCGCGTCCTTGTCGCGCAGCTCGAGCGCCTCGTGCTTGCCCGTGCTCGCGCCGCTCGGCACGGCCGCGCGGAAGGCGCCGCGCTCCGTCACGAGATCGCATTCCACGGTGGGGTTGCCCCTGGAGTCGAGGATCTCGCGTGCCGTAATGCTTTTTATCGCCATATGGCCCGAGGGTGTCAGGGCGATGCGCTATATAACATTGTCGAAATGTGTGATGAAATATGATGTACTTTTCCGATAGGACCGGGCCAAGAAGGATTGCGGAGATTCGCGTTGATCTCCTCTGTGCTATTTTTCCTTGAGCTTCATGAGGATGTGGTCTGAGAACACTCCGCTGGTGATCTTGACAGGTATCTTGCCCATGGGGGTGCCGCTGATGTATCCTGACAGCTCTGAAAGATTTTGCGCAAGAATGTTGCAACGGAAGGCGACGTGCCTGCTGAGATCCGCCTCGGTAATGCCTCCCATCGCCTTGACCTTGCCTCTGGTGAGTTCGTCTTCGATAGTACGAAAAGATCTCGAAAGATCATCGAGCAGCTTCGAGAAGTTTTCTTCGGCCATCGTGTTCTTGCGGTGGCCTGATTTTTAACTGTTTCGTCGGGCAAAGCTTTTAAATACCTCTCCCCGGGCGCATATCTGTGGACACTGTCAAGCTTGTGCTTTTCCTGGTCGCGCTCGTGCTCGGCATGGCGACGTTCTTCCTCTTCCTCGAGGCGAGCTCGCAGGGGTCGCAGCTGCGCGACGCGGTCGTGCTCTCGGCGACGGTCAAGGACATGCTGCGCGCGCAGAGCGTGAGCTGCGCTGCCGCGCCCGAGCAGTTCGCGAGGATGGCCGCGTGCGTGGCGCCGCTGCTCCAGCAGAAGGATTTCGTCCAGGACAGCTTCATGCAGCCGAACGCCAACACGGGCGCGGGAGGCTATCTCGTCATCAAGAACGTGAACAAGCGCACGTACGACGGCGCGAACTTCACCTTCTTCTTCGACAGGCAGCTCTCCCAGCAGGGGTGCAACGTGCCGGGCCAGGTGGGCGTGGGCGTGACCTGCCGCTTCGACCTCGCGCAGGCCTGCGAGAAGGGGGACATCCTCGAGGTGTTCTACCCGATCGGCGGCAACGACACGCGGATCTTCCTCAAGACATGCTGAGGGACGGTCGGAACAGATAGATAGCTCTCATTGATTTTTTCCGGTTCTCTTCACTCTTCCACTCTCTTTTCGTTTTTCCTCGTTCTCCGGTACTTCTCTGGGACCGCGCGACTTTCCAAGTCTTCGGGCGCTGCCTTGGCATAGAACCTGGGGCCTGAGGCTCGGAAGACGCCTGTCTTCCGGCCGCCGGAAACCCTGCGGGTTTCCGAGCGTGCCGCCTCGAGCGGCTCATGCGAGGGCCTCAGTAAATGCTCGAGCAGAGCGAGAGTAGAACGCCGCAGCGCCATATGGATCCAGAAAAATCGAATGCCTATAGCTATCCCGTCTCCTGCGCGCGCCCCTTCCGCACGAGGATGCGCGCGACGGACTCGGGCACCTCCGCGCGCTCGCCCTGCATGTAGGGCCCGAACACCTTGAGGTCCTTGCCGACGAACTTGGGCACCTCGGAGAGGAAGACGACCGAGATCTCGGCCTCCTCCGCGGGCTCGGAGACGGTGTCGCCGTCCTCGACCTCCGCAGCATGCGCCTCGCGCGCGCCCGTGCGCTCGCGCGGCTCCTGCGCGGCCGGCGGGAGGTACGAGGGCCTCGGCCTCGCGGGCTCGGCAGGCTCGCTCGGGATCGTGACGATGCGCCTGCGCGCGCTAATAAGCAGGTCGACGAGCGTGTCGAAGAGCGCGCGCTCGTCGGGCAGCAGCGCCTCGCTGTCGACCACGACGGCGTCGGTGCGGGTCTTGTGCATCGCGAGCGTGACGATCTTGCGCTCGCGGCGCTCGTAGAGCTCCTTGAGGATGCGGCGCGCGTTCTGGTGCTCGATCTGCGCGCGCTGCGCCGCGAGGCCGAGCCCCTCCTTGCTCTGCGCGACGCTCTCCTCCTGCTTGCTCGCAAGGAACTCGCGCGCGGCGGCGTAGAACCCGGGCTCGAGCACCTGCAGCTCGTCGCGGCTCTTCTCGCGGCGCAGCGTGTCGAAGAGCTGCTCGTAGGTGAGGGTGAGGTCGCCCATGCCTCAAGCCGGCTCTCGCGGCATCTTTAAAAACGCATCGCCGCGCGACGAGGATTCCGCTCACGCAGGACGGTCGAGTTTGGGCAGATAGAGCCCCTGGGCTGCGCTGTACCTGAGCCCGTAGCTGCTGTTCCAGAGCAGGGGGCCGCGCTCGCCCGCGAAGAGCAGCACGCGCAGATCGAGGTCGGGCTTGACCTGCGGCACGTAGCCGTGGCCTCGCAGGTACAATCCCTCGGGCGCGCGCAGGCGATGCGTGCGCGAGGTGACCCGGTCGCCCACGCCCTCCTTGGGCGTGTGGATGGGCTGCGCGAGCAGGTACATGCGGTCTCCCAAGATACCGATCTCCCGCTCTGCGGGCATGAGCCTTGCGGGGGTGAGCTCGCTCGGGTCGAGCTCGAGCCCCGCTGTGCTGATCACATACATGAGCGTATCTGGTGCCCGGGACGCCATCCCCTTGAGCTCGAGCGAGAGCGTCGCGTATGCGCCTGGGGCGAGCGCATCAGGCCACAGTTTGGAGGTGACGGTGAGGGAGGGTTCGTCGTCGCTCATGCGCTCGGGGGAAGCGGCGCTCGCTTAAGTAGCTTCGGGAGCTCGCCGAGGCCACATTTATAAGTCCCGCGCGGCTCCGCCCGTCTATGGAGCAGGACCAGGCGCAAGAGCGCATCGCGCGCATCCGATTCGAGCAGATCGCGTTCCATGCGAACGGGGAATCGGTGCGCGGCCTCTTCCTCGGCAGGTACTACTTCGACATCCCGAACGCGCAGCTCACGGAGAGGATCGGGGAGTTCGCGGTCGAGGAGAAGGCGCTCGTGTTCCCGGGCGTCGCGCAGGACCACGCGGAGAAGCGCTTCGGCCCCCTCCTCGACGCTGCGTTCCTGCGGCTCGTCCACATCAACTACCACAAGCCGACGGTCTACATCCACCGCAACTCGGGCATCCCGCTCATCGGCACGAACGAGTACGGCATCGTGGACCGCGGCAGCAACATCGTCGAGATCAAGCCCCTCACGGGGTGCAACTTCACATGCCCGTACTGCAGCGTCGACGAGGGGATGAACGACAAGACGCACGACTACGTGGTCGAGCTCGACTACCTGCTCGAGGAGGCGGCGAGGGTCGCGGCGACGCGCACGCACCCGGTCGAGTTCCACATCGGGCCGCAAGGAGAGCCGCTGCTCTACCCGGAGTTCACGCAGCTCGTGCGCGGGCTCAAGGCGATCCCGAACTGCGCGCTCGTCACGGTCGTCACGAACGGCTCGCTGCTCACGGAGAGGAAGATCGACGAGTTCGCGGCGGCGGGCCTCGACAAGATCAACCTCTCGCTCAACGCGCTCACGCAGGAGGTCGCGGACAGGATGGCGGGCAGGCGCTACCCCGTCGACCACGTGCTGCGCATGGTGCGCTACTGCCAGGGCAAGATCAACGTCATCCTCGCGCCCACGATCGTGCCCGGCTACAACGACGCGGAGATCGAGGGCCTCGTCCAGCTCGGCACGACCCTCAAGTCGGACTACCCCGTGCTCGGGTTCCAGAACTTCCTCAAGTACCCGAGGGGGCGCAATCCCGCGAAGCCGCGCGGCTTCGACGAGTTCTTCGCGATGCTCAAGTCGCACGAGGAGAGGTCGGGGCTCAGGCTCACGGGGTTCACGAAGGAGGATTTCAAGATCCACGACGAGGCGGAGCTCCCCAAGCCCCGCATCCAGGGGCTCGAGATCTTCAACCGGGGC
>JAJPEB010000105.1 GCA_023252315.1 Candidatus Woesearchaeota archaeon
GTGTGCGGCTGCGCGCAGGGATTTTGCGCGCTAGGAAGAAAAGGGATGAAAGGAGGAATGGGCGCGCCGCGGAATCAGTTGTCCGGCGTGTCCTGCTTGCCGCCCAAGTACTTGTCTGCGGCCTTCGTTCCCTTGCCGACGAGCTCGCTTCCCCGCTGCAGCCAGCGGTCGAGCGTGCCCTTCACCTTCTCCTCGACGGAGTCCGCGAGGTCCTTGCATTGGATCGTCGTGCCCGACATGTCGTAAGGCTTGATGCCCTGGTCCGCGCCGTACGACGTCACGGTCCCCGTGATCGTGCAGTCTCGCTTGCGGATCCCTCCGGGATAGGCCTCGTTGACCCTCCCGTCGAGACCTGCTGTGTCCTGGTTCCTGCCGACCTTCACCCTGACCATCTCGCCTGCCTTGATGTGCGGATCCGCGCTCTTCTCGGGGGTGCGCAGCTTGACGTCGACCGCGTAGCCGCCGGGCGAGCCGTCGGTCGCATAGAGCGCCTGGACGTCGGGCTTGATGTCGCCCGAGACGGGGATCTGCGTCGCGCGTGGCCCGCAGCCGTGGAGCGCGGCCGCGCCGAGCGCGAGGCCGACCGTGAGTGCCTTGTAGGATGCCGTGCGTCGTGGGGTGTACATTACGAGAACGATACGGGAGGCAGTTATATATTTTGCTATTTTTAAGTGGTGATTTTATAGGCACGTGTCGGAGAACTGGATGCGTATGGCTCCAAGACAGCATCCGAGACTAGGAGAAGGGAACTCGTGAACGTGTCCGATCTTCCCCTGCGCATCGGCCCCCCATAACCTATTTAAACAGCCCCCTGTCCCGCGTGCGACGGGGAATGGCAGACTTCCTGGACGCGATCATCACTCACCTGCCCGAAGTCGAGGGCCCGCAGCAGAAGCGGCTCTCCCTCGGCCAGAAGGCGAAGTGGACGCTCATCATCCTGGTCCTCTACTTCATCCTCGGGCTCATCCCCCTGTGGGGCCTCGGCCAGAACGGGCTGCAGCGCTTCGAGTTCCTCTCGACCGTGCTCGGCGCGAGCTTCGGCTCGCTCATCAGCCTCGGCATCGGCCCCATCGTGACGGCGAGCATCGTGCTCCAGCTGCTCAACGGCGCGGGCATCCTCGGCTTCGACCTCACGACGCACGAGGGCAAGCGGCGCTACCAGGGCGTGCAGAAGCTGCTCGCGTTCTTCTTCGTCTTCGTCGAGGGCACGGTGTACGTCAAGCTCGGCGGGCTCACGCCGCTCGACGGCATCCCCGCGTACGCGCTCATCCTGCAGCTCTTCCTCGGCGGCGTGCTCGTCATGTTCATGGACGAGGTCGTGAGCAAGTGGGGCATCGGCTCGGGCATATCGCTCTTCATCGCGGCGGGCGTCGCGCAGGGCATCTTCATCCGCCTCTTCAACCCCTTCCGCCAGGCGGTCGCGGGCGTGACGACGAGCCAGTACAGCGCGGGCCGCCTCTTCGAGCTCGTGCAGGCGCTGCAGGCGGGCGACACCGCGGTCGCGGCCATCGCCTTCTTCGCTATCCTCGCGACGATCGTCGTGTTCGCGATCGCGGTCTACACGCAGGCCATGAAGGTCGAGATCCCGCTCAGCTTCGGGCGCATCCGCGGGCACGGCATCCGCTGGCCGCTCAGCTTCTTCTATACGAGCAACATCCCGGTCATCCTGACCGCGGCGCTCATCGCGAACATCCAGCTCGTGGCACGGCTCATCCACGCCACGTGGGCGGACACGCTCGCGACCTGGGTCTCGCCGTCCAACATCGTCGAGCTCGCGATCAACGGCTCGCTCGGCCCGCTCAACATCCTCCAGGCCGTCACGTACGTGCTCATCTTCGTCACCTTCAGCGTCATCTTCGCGATCTTCTGGGTCCAGACCGCGGGCCTCGACGCGAAGAGCCAAGCGAGGCAGATCATGGAGTCGGGGCTGCAGATCCCCGGCTTCCGCAAGGACCCGCGCGTGCTCGAGCGCATGCTGGAGCGCTACATCTGGCCGCTCACCGTGCTCGGCGCGATCGCGGTGGGCCTGCTCGCGAGCCTCGCGGACCTCACGGGCGCGCTCGGCTCCGGCACGGGCATCCTGCTCACGGTCCTCATCGTGTACCGCTTCTACGTGGACATCGCGCGAGAGCACATGATGGACCTCTCGCCCGGCATGAAGAAGTTCGTGGGATGAACGATGAGTCCAAGCGTCCTCTTCGGTATCCACGATCCCGTCGTCCTCGATATGTACGAGAGCACTGCCCGAGCGAGAGGGTGGAGCTACGAGAGCGCACAGACGCTCGATGCGCTCCTCGAGAGGGCGGCATCGGGAGAGCACGCCGGCTACGTCATGGACGCGAATTTCCGCGCGGGATCGCTCGATATCGAGCCCGCGCAGCGGGTCTACTCCGCCGTGCGCGAGCGCGTGGATGCGCGCGCCGCGAGATTCATGGCTGTGTCGTCGAGCGTCGAAGTGGTCCTCGCCTGCGGGCCCGAGGGGATTCCCGCGACGTTCAAGCCGCGCTTCGACCTCTACTCGTTCCTCGGGTGAGCGTCCTTTCCCCGCGGCTTCCGAAATCCTCATAACCCGCGCACGAATCCCGCTCGCATGCCCCGCGCAGCGATCGCCCTCGAGCCCGGTGTCGGGCGCATCAGCATGGACGACATCGCGAAATGGGCGATGGGGCCGCAAGGCGCGCAGCTTCCCTCGCGCGCGGCATTCGTCTTCCGCGAGCCCATCCCGGGCGATCTCCTCTCGGGCGTCTTCGAGGGGAAGAGCCTCGCATCGTGCTGCGCGCTGCGCTACACGCGTCTCGGGCGGGAAGGGGAAGGCCATCTCGAGATGGTGCGCGCCTGGGCCCCGCCTCGGGGATACTTCCCGGGGATGTTCCCGATCCACGATTACCTGGAATGGGAGCGCATCGCGCCCCGGAACGGCGCGCCGCTCGTCTCGGCGACCCTCGTGCGCGCGTACGGCAGGGGAGAGCGCGCCAGCGCGTACCTCGAGCGCATGCGCGGCGCGCTCCCGGAAGGGATCCTCCGGCATCCCCGGTGAGCCGGGAGACTCTCCTCCAATCTTTTATTAAGCGGGCGCCACACACTCCCTCGATGCGCGAGCGGGGGCTGTTCATCTACGAGACGTCGAACAACCGCGTCCAGCGCCTCATCGCGCTGTGCGCCCTCGTGCTCCTCGTCGCGGCGGGCGTCGCGGTGCTCGTGACGAACATCCATATCGGCAACGACACTCCCGTGGGCGACAGGTGGTACGTGCGCTACGTGCCGGACCTCGTGCACGACATCACGCCGCTCAGGCTGCTCGTCGTGAGCGCGCTCGGCACATTGCTATTCGTCCCGATCCCCGTCGAGGTGGCGTTCCTCTTCAGCGTCGGGCAGGGGCACCCGCTCGCGCTGTGCGTCGCCATCGCGGTGCTCGGCGTCGTGCTCGGCAACGTCGTCAACTACGCGCTGGGCCGCAAGCTGAGCAGGTACGTGCTCTGCGTGCTCTCCGCGAAGAGGTTCTTCGAGATGCGCAGGCAGATGAACCGGTGGGGCCCGTACGCGATCCTCGTGCTGGGGCTGATGCCGATAGGGAGCGACATCCTCACGTTCGGGCTCGGCACGATACGCTACAACACGCACCGGCTCTTCGCGTGGATCGCCGTCGCCGCGCTCGTCAAGTTCACCTTCCTCGCGCTCGCGGCGGGCGCGGTGCGGGGGATCTTCATCTGAGGGAGAGCGCATGGAGACCTACATCGAGAGGGGGGCGGAATTCGCGGATACGCGCGACGCGCAGGACATGGTGGGAGCGAGCGTGCTCACGCAGGCGGGGGACGCGGTCGGGCGCGTGCAGGAGGTGCGCCTGCACAAGGAGACGGGAGCGCTCGAGGGCATCGTCGTGCGGGGGAAGAGGCTGCGCGTGCCCCACTACATCTGCAAGGCGTACCTCAAGCGCATCGCGCCCGGCGCGATCATCCTCGGGATAGAGCCCGCGGCGCTGTGGATCGGCAGGAAGGTCGTGAGCGCGGACGGCAAGGCGTTCGGCAAGGTCGTCGAGGTGCGCCGCGAGGGGCGCACGCGCCGCATCAGCGCGCTGCTCGTGCGCAGGCCTCTCTTCCGCAAGGCGACGATCCCGTTCAGCCACGTCACGCACAGCGGCCAGGCGTTCGTCATCAAGAGCGCGCACAAGGACGCGGGGAAGCGCTATGGCGCATAAGCGGCTCGCGGGGACGATCACGTCGGAGGACATGCTCGGCAAGGACGTCATCGACAGCGGCGGCGCGTTCATCGGGGTCAGCGACAAGCTCTACATCGACCCCAAGCGCATGGCGGTGCTCGGCATCTCGGTCGACCGCGGCTTCCTCAAGAAGGGCTTCGTCATCGGCACGCGCTACGTGCGCGAGGTCGCGAGGCACGCGATCTTCCTCAACATCCGGCCCGCGTCGCGGCTCAAGGGCATGGTCCTGCTCGATCGCGACGGCGTGCGCATCGGCGTCATCAAGGGCATCGAGCTCATCGAGGACACGAACGAGGTCTCCTCGCTCTTCGTGAAGCCCGGCATGTTCCGCCGCACGATCCGCGTGCCCGCGAAGTACATGAAGGACGCGCAGCGCAGCGCGTTCCTCTCGATCACGAAGGA
>JAJPEB010000015.1 GCA_023252315.1 Candidatus Woesearchaeota archaeon
AGTTCTCGAGCGAGCGCACGGTGTGGATGCCGTAGTACGCGTCCGCGGGGACCTGCCTCTCGCCGAGCGCGTCCCTCTCCGTGCGTGCCTTGGCTGCCATGCGACGTCGCGATGCCTGGCGGGGATGCTTAAATAGGTTGGGAGCGGAGGGAGGCCCAGGGAAAGAGGAGAACAGCCTGCGCCCCTACTTCTTCCTGGCCGCGTAGTACGACGCGACCGCGCCGAGCAGCGCGAAGGCGAACGCGATGAAGATCAGGATCCAGGCCTGCGAGGGCGTGAAGATCACGACGAGCGCGACGACGGGGATGAAGATGCCACCGAGCGACGCCGCGATCTTGACGTGCGGGCTCTCGTCCGGCTGCGCTCTCGCCATGGGGCGCTCGCGGGCATCCACGGATATAAGCGTTGCCATGGCGCTTGCGGCGAGGAGCACGGCGCCGCCCGACGAGCGGAATCTTTATAAAGCACTTGCCGTTCGCAGCGCGCATGAAAGTGCCCAAGCAGCGCAAGCGCCACTGCCCCTCGTGCAACAAGCACACGGTGCAGAAGGTCACGCAGAACAAGGCCCGCGGCCGTTCCAGCGCGCACCCGCTCTCGCGCGGCAGCACGAAGCGCATCCGCCAGCGCGGCCTGCGCCGCGGCTTTGGCAACCTGGGCAGGTACAGCAAGCCTCCCAAGCCGAAGATGACGGGCAAGAAGATGACGAAGAAGACGGACTTCCGCTACACGTGCAGCGTGTGCGGCAGGATGTTCACCCAGTCCGGCGGCATCCGGGCGAAGAAAGTGGAGATGGTCTAGAATGAAGCGCGAGCCCGTGAGCAAGTTCATCCGCGTCAGGTGCGGCAAGTGCAAGAACGAGCAGGTCATCTTCGGCAAGGCCGCGATGAAAGTCAGCTGCCTCGTGTGCCAGGAGCCGCTCGCGAGCTCGACCGGCGGCAGGACGAAGGTCGACGCGCAGATCCTGGAAGTCCTCGAGTAGATCTCCAGTTCGTACCTTTTCTTGAAGACGCCTAGTCATCGACGCGCATCGACTGCGTCTCGAAAACATTGTACTTGCGCTCCTCTTTCGCGATCTGCCTGTAGACGCGCGTGATCGGGGATCCGAGCTCCATCGGGATGCCGTGCCCGCCTCCTCGCGCCCTCACCCTGAAGCCTTCTGAGAACGCGACCCAATCCGGCCGTGCGTACGAGATGTCTTCCAGTTCGCATGCGATCCCGAACGGGAGATAATCCTGGTGGAAGCGGAGCGAGAAGCCGAAGAGCGGCCCTTGCGCGAGCGCGCGCAGCACGGCGGCGGCGCCCTCCTCGGACGCGAGGTGCTCGAGGCGCATGACTCCGCCGTCCTTCTGGACCGGGACGCTTGGCGCGAGGCTGCCGAGGAAGCGCATAGGGACCGGAGGCCTGCCCGACGACTCAAGGGCGAGCGTGAACAGCCCCGTCCTCGTGTCGAGCTGATACCTTCCCCTCGCGGTCTCGAAGATATCTTCCCGGTACCTGGGGAGCGCGACAGTCATGTCGACGCTCGTGTCGGATCCGTCATCCATGCGGGCGGGGAGCCGCACGCTCTTTATAAAATATTCAAGATTCATCACTTCAAAGGAGTACGCAGGGGGAGCGCACTCGCCCGACGAGAGGCGCATGCGCAGCCTTTAAAAACCCCCGACCGTTCCTCCACGCCATGTTCTACCGCAAGAACGGCTGGCCGGAAGAGGACGAGCTCGTGCTGTGCACCGTGACGAGCGTGCAGTACAACAGCGTGTTCTGCGACCTCGACGAGTACCCGGGCAAGGGCGGCATGATCCACATCTCGGAGGTCACCGCGGGGCGCATCCGCAACATCCGCGAGTTCGTGCAGGAGGGCCGCAAGGTCGTCTGCAAGGTGCTGCGCGTGGACCAGCAGCGCGGCCACATCGACCTCTCCTTGCGCCGCGTCAACGAGCGCCAGCGCATCGAAAAGGGCCAGCAGCTCAAGCAGGAGGCGAAGGCAGAGAACCTGCTCGTGCACCTCGCGAAGGAGCGCAAGAAGGACCCGCAGCAGTTCTACGACGAGGTCGCGCCCGCGCTGCTCGAGGGCTACGAGTACGTGCACCAGGCGTTCGAGGACATCGTCGACGACAGCTTCACGCTCAAGGACACGAAGCTCGACAAGAAGCTCGGCGAGGACATCGAGAAGCTCGTGCGCGAGCGCATCAAGCCCAAGGAGGTCCAGATCGAGGGCGTGTTCGAGATCACGACGTTCGCGGAGGGCGGCGTCGACATCGTCAAGGACGCGCTCCTCAAGGCGCACAAGGCCGCGCAGCCCGGCGACGTGCGCTACCTCGGCGGCGGCAGCTACAAGATCTCCGTCACGGCGGAGGACTACAAGATCGCGGAGAAGCGCCTCAAGGAGGCGATCGGGATCGTCGAGGAGCGCTTCGAGAAGGTGCCGACGAGCGACGTCAAGTTCACGCGCATCGAGCAGCCGAAATGACGATCGAGATCCTCAAGTGCCCCGCGTGCGCGTCGTACGGGCTTTCTCCCGCATGCGCGTGCGGCGGCAAGCGCACCGCGGTGCTCCCGCCCAAGTACAGCCCCGAGGACAAGTACGCGTCGTATCGCAGGCAGTACAAGGAGATGCACCCTCAGCCCAGGCGCGCGTAGGGCATGTGCCGATCCCATTTCTCCCGAGCGCCCGTCCGGAAACGTTTATAAAGGTCGCTCCACGGTGAGATCCCCGATGGGTCTCCACCACAGGCACAAGCAGCGCGTGGTCACGACCCTCATGCTGCTCATGGCGCTCGCGCTCGCAGCAGACACCTTCGTCATCGTCGCGCGCTGGGCGAGCCTCGACGTCGCGCTGCTGTGCGCGTTCACGATCGCGATCGGGATCACGACGGCGTACCAGCTCTACAACCGCCGCTACAGCCACGAGCACCTCACGCTCGTCAACACGCTCACGCAGGCCTTCCTCGGCAGCGTGCTCTTCGCGAGCTGCATCCTCGTGCTCGTCCTGCGCCTCTTCGTCGACATCGACATCGTCGGGATCTCGCTCTTCCTGAGCCTCATCGTCATCGTCCTCACCTTCGCGTTCCTCCGCAAGTTCGACGCCTACCTCGAGTCCGAGGTTCAGTCGCGCTTCCCCATGGGCCACGTGCCCGCGGCGCCCGCGCGCGGCGAGGGGAAGAAGAGGGGGCGAGAGGCGTGATGCGCGCCAGGAGAGGGACCGAGAAGCCCATCGAGATCTTCGTCGCGCTCTTCATCATCCTCGCGGTCGCGCTCGTGATGATCAAGCTCTTCGAGGGCCAGATCGCGCACAGGCAGGACGAGCTCGCGCTCACGCAGCAGGAGCAGCAGGCCCAGGGGCTGCGCGAGAAGGTCGAGCTCTCGTGCGAGCAGAAGTGCACGGACGCCGGCAACAACGGCTGCAGCCTCGCGAGCCTCGCGAGCCTGTGCGTCTACGGCTCGCGCGACATCCTCGGCAACGGCCAGTTCGTCGACCTCAACAACGACAGGCTCGACGACTACGACACGACGCTGCTCGCGGGCGTCGGCGTGTGCGAGGACCGGCTCTACTGCTTCCAGATGATGAGCAGCTGCTGCACGAAGGAGATCAGCGCGCGCTCGTGCAGGTCGATCCTGCGCGACTACTGGACGAGCACGGGCGTCATCTCGTCCGACGACGAGCTGCAGGGGCGGCTCGCGCAGCTCGTGCCCGCGGGCGAGTGCAGCGACGACCCGTTGCGCTGGGACAAGCGCCCCGAGTGGACCGGCGGCGCGGGCGAGTGATGGTGCGGCGCGCCTTCCTCCTCCTCGTCCTCTTCCCGCTCCTGCTCTCGCAGTACGCCTGCGTGCAGCGCGAGGCCCCTCCCCCGACGCTCGCCCAGCGCGCGGCAGCCCTCAAGGGCGCATGCAACGCCGCCTGCGGGAACGCGACCTCGATCTCGATCTCGCTGCCGCCCCACGGCCTGCTCTACGCGACGCAGGACGCGATATGCGTGCGCACGGACGACGGGCGCGCCCTGCTCTCTTGCGGGACGTGCTCGTGCGGGGGCTACGGCCTCTCCGCGGGCGAGCTCGCGCGCTCGGACGACAGGGAGCGCAACGTCACGTGCGCGTTCTCGTCGGATGGCGACTCGCTGCGCGTGACGTGCGCGTGAGCGAGCCTACGAGGCCGTAACGGGCAGGCTCCTGGCGCCTCCGCAGTCATTCTTCCGTCGATTCCCCGCACAGAGCGCAGGCTGCGCACAGGGATCGTCCGGGAACGGGGGAAGAGAAGGGCGAGAAGGGAATAGAAAGAGGGAAGAAAAGGAGGATGCTGGAGGCCTACGCCTCGACGCGCGCCTGGATGCTGCCCGAGCCCGTGTGGCTCACGCTCTCGCCCGACTTCACGTACGTGATGTCGTACGTCGCGCGGAAGCGGTTGCCGTTGCCGAGCGGGCCGCATCCCGTGGGCAGGCTGCCGCCGTCCCAGATGAGGGTCGCCGTGTTGCCGTTGATCACGGTGCTCGCGGCCCCGCTCGTCGCGTTCGCCACGTTCGTGCCGCCGTTGCAGCTGATCGTGACGCCCGAGAGGGCCACGTCGACGCCGGCGCTGTTCTGGAGCTTCATGAACACGGTCGTGCTGTTCACCTTGTACTCAGTGCAGGCGAACGGGGGGTTCGCGGTGCACTTGTCCGGGAGGAACTTGTCCGGAGAGAGCACGCCGAAGTACGCGAGCGCGCCGATCGCCGCGAGGACGACGAGGATCGCCCAGCCGTACGTCATCAGGAATTCCATTGCTGCTTGTCCTTTTCTCATGAGATTGCACCTCACAGGGCCACCTTTGACACCGAAGTTATTGACGGGAAACCGGTGGAGAACATTTATAAATGTTGCGGAGCGGCGGCAGGGCGCGCCCCTCTCCGCTAGAGCAGGCTCCCGAACACGACGCCGAGCGCGAGCGCGGACACCTTGTAGATCACGATCGCGACGAGCGCGTAGAGCGGGATGGACTTGATCCCCTCGAGCACGTTGCCGTTCCTGATGACGCTCACGATGCTCGCGCCGAACGCGCTCGACACGACGAGCATGACGTAGCAGAACACGGTGAAGTGCCCGACCACGGCAGGGCCGAGCGCGAACATCGACGACGTCGACGAGAGGTCGAGCGAGCCCGTGATCTTGACGATGATCGAGAGCAGCTGCGTCGCGAGCGCGAAGAGCGCGGGCGCGATCGCGACCGCCGCCGCGATGATGAAGATCGCGTACGTCGTGACGTTCGCCGCCATCTCCTTCTTCATGATCTTGATCTCGTCGATGTTGAGCGCGATCTTGTTGAGCAGGTCCGCGAGCTCGCCGCCCGAGCGCAGCCCCTCGATGAGGATGCTGATGCTGCGCTTGAGCAGCACGCTCTCGTAGCGCTGCGTGAACTTGACCAGGCTCGTCTCGAGGTCCTCGCCCGACATCGTGGCCTTCGCGACCTCCTCCATCTCCTTCGCGAGCACGCCGAAGCTCGGGCGGATGCTGTACCAGAGCGCGCGGTCGATCGGCATCCCCGCCGCGATGTTCGCGCTCGCGAGCTGCAGGAAGTCGGGGAGCACGTCCTCGAGCTCGCGCGTGCGCCGGTAGATGCGGTAGTCGAGGAAGAAGTAGACCGTGCCGAGCACGAGCAGCGAGACGAGCACGAAGACCGCGGTCCACAGGCCCGCGAGGAAGAGCAGGGTGTCGAGCGCGTCCGCGCCCCATTTCGCGCCGAGGAAGATGACGATCGCCGACGCGAGCAGGAAGAGCGCGAGCACCGTGCGGAACATCGTGCGCTTGACCCTCTCGGCAGGCACGTCGTAGCCCGCCTTGTCGAGGTACTCCTGCAGCGACTTGCGCTTGAGCTTCATGCGCGGCCGCTTGGACGCGCCAGACCTGCGCCCGCGCAGGAGCAGCGCTTCCGCCTGCGCCTCGGGATCGTCGCTCGGGGGCGCCTTCTTCTCCCCCTCAGCTTTCCCTTCCGGGGCTTGCGCCTTCGCCTTTCTCGAGAACAGCGAGCGCAGTCGCGCGATCGCGCCGGGCTTGCGGGAGCCCGCTTGCGCGGGCGAAGGTTGCGTGGCTGCGGGCGGCGCTTCCTTGGGCGCATCGTGCGGCGCGTGCGCTGCGTGCGGATGGTGCGCGTGCGACGCATGCCCCGCAGCCGCATCATGAGTGCCGGCAGCCGGCGCGATCTCGGGAAGCGCAGGAAGCTCGTGCGCCTTCCCGTGTGAGGGAACCTTCGCATTACTTGATTTCTTCGTCATCTCGTACCCGTCCTCACTCGAAGATATGGATGTCGCGGCGCATCGAACTCACTACGTTCCGTGGTTTTACGTCGAAGGCCCTGCACGAATCGGGCCTTCTCCCGGATTGCGCCAAGGCGACATCTGAAACTGCGAACTGAAAGCATGCCATGGAGAAAAACCCTCGAGGCTTGCCGGGAAATCATATGTCCACCGGCGGCCGCTGCGCCTTGATGATCGCGAGGAACATGAGCTGCACGACGACGTTGAGGCCCACGAGCACGCCGAAGAAGAGCGCGTTGAGCTGGATCCCCATGAACGTGCTGAGCACGATGAGCATGATCGTGCCGAGCGAGGGGACGATGATCGCCATCATCATGTAGAACATCGCCATCGGGTTGAGCTTGCGCCCGTACTCCTTCACCATGATCTGCTGCTCGCGCACGATCTGGTCGAAGACGCTGTTGAGCGCCCCCGCGACCTCGCTGCCCGTCTTGAGCGAGTTGAGGATCTGCCAGAGCAGCCGGCGCAGGTCGTTGGACGGCGCGAGCTGCACCGCCTCGTTGAGCGCCTCCTCCATGGGGGTGCCGAGGTCCACGCGCTCGACGACTTCCGCGAAGTAGCGCCCGACGACCTCGTAGTTGCGCGAGAGGTTCTGGAACGCGCGATAGACCGGGACCCCCGACTCGAGCTCGATGATGAGGAACCTGCCCGCGAAGACGATCTCCTTGCTGATCTCGCGGCGCATGCGCGCGATGCGCGCGTTCGCGTAGTTGAGCAGGTAGAGGAACGAGAGCGCCCATACAGGCACGAACGCGAGGATGACGAAGGGGCTCCTCGAGAAGAGGAAGAGGATGAGCGAGACGCCGAGCGCGAGCATGAGGCTGAGCGTGAGCGTGCGCTTGAGGTAGTACTCCGCGCTCTCGCCCATGCGCGCCTGCGCGAGCGTGAGCCTGATGCCGGGGAACCGGCGCGCGAAGAGCTTCGTGAGCATCCCCATGTCAGCGCCCTTCCCCGGGAGGCTCCCTCGGCTGCGCGCCTGGCGCCACGGGGGGCGCGTCGGACGCCTCCCTCGCGGGCGGGATCTCCGGCGTGAACGGCCTGTTCGCGCGCACGGTGCGCATGATGCCTTCCTTGTCCGTGTAGTACTGCGCGATCACCATGCCGACGGTGTCGACGTCCGTGATCCTCTGCCTGATCAGGTACTCGATGACCTGCTGCTTCTCCCTGATCTCGCGCTTGATCTCCGCGTCCGAGTAGCCGGTGTAGAGCTTGAGCGTCGCGAAGAACTGCCTGCTCTTCCCTTTCTGCACGAGCCTGTCCCTCTTCTGGTCGTACTGGAGCAGCACGTTCTCCTTCGCGTCCGCCGTGATCTCCGCGATCTGGAACGTGCGTCGCTTGCCCGTGCGGCGGTTGCGGAACTGCACGATGATGAGCGAGATCGCAGGCAGCATGATCGGGGGCACGCTGATCGGCGCGTTCGTGAGGCGCTCGATCGCCTCCTGCGCGTTGTTCGCGTGGAACGTCGCGTACACGGAGTGGCCCGTGTGGATCGCCTCGAAGAGCGTCTCGGACTCCGCGCGCCTCCTCACCTCGCCGACGATGATGCGGTCTGGCCTCATGCGCAGGCTGTTGACGAGCAGGTCCTGCATCGTGATCGCGCCCTTGCCCTCTGCGTTGGGGAGCCTCGTGTTCATGGGGACCCAGTGCAGGAAGCTCGGGAGCTGGATCTCGCGCGTGTCCTCGATGCTGATCACGCGCTGATTGGGCGGGAAGAAGTTCGCGAAGCAGTTCATGGCGGACGTCTTGCCCGACGCAGTGCCGCCCGCGATGAGGCAGCTCATCTCGTAGTGGATCGCCATCCACACCCACGCCGCGGCCTCGGCCGAGATCGCGCAGCTGCTCACGAGCCTCGTGATCGTCCAGGGATCGCGGCTGAACTTCCTGATCGTGATCGTGTTGCCGAACGTGCTCACGGGGTAGAGCGTCGCGTTCACGCGGTCGCCCTTGTCGAGCGAGGCGTCGAGGAGCGGCTCGAGGATGGTGATCTGCCTGCCGACCCTGCGACCGATGATGCTCGCGTAGTGCTTGATCTGGTCCTCGTCGCGCAGGCGGATCGTCGTGCGCAGCCACCCGTGCTCCTTGTGGTAGACCCACACCGGGTCCTTCGCGTCGTTGACGACGATCTCCTCCAGCTGCGCGTCGTCCATGAGCAGCTCGATCGTGCCGAGCCCGAGCGCCTTCGCCGCGAGGTACGACTTGAGGAAGCCGCGCTCCTCGCCGCTCTGGTCGGGGAAGTACTTGTCGACGAGCGTGCCGATCGTGTCCTTGAACTTCTGCTCGACGACCTCCGAGCGCTTCGTGTCGATGATGTCGACGAGGCCGAGGTTGACCTGGCGCACGAGCTCCATGCGGATGCGCTCGAGCAGGTACTCGGTCGTCTTCGAGAGCGAGGCGACGCTCACCTCGTAGAGCGGGACGAACGACTTCGCGTCCTTGCGGATCGCGATCGAGATGGGGATGTCCTTGCTGCGGTAGTCGTAGCGCGCGATGACGCCGTCCTCGCCGCCCGCGCGTGCCTCGTGATGATGGCGGTGCCCTTTCCCGTGCGCGCCCGCATCGCGCGAGCCTGCTTTGTGCTCAGAAGACGTCTTTCCCACCGCTCACCTCTCCCTCCGTTTTTCCCGAGGAGAGTATTTAAACGTTGCTGTGGCGATGGCCCGATATCAGAAGAGGGGCGGCACAATGACCGTGCGCAAGTAGGCCATCGTCGCGTCGAAGCGGGCCGCGAGACGCCGTGCGCGGGCCGCGTACATGTCGGAACGCAAGGCGAGATCGCCGTCATAGGCGAGGCCTATGCCGAACCGCAGGAATCCTACTACATCCTTGCGGCCATGCGCCTGCGCAAGGCGCTCCATCTCGTCGTACGCTCCTGCCGGTACGAGCATGCGCATCTCGACATACTCAGGCATAGGCTCTTCGGGAGGCTTGGGAGAGAACACCAGCACTCTGCAACCCCCTTCTACGCATGAGGCTCCCACCACGCCCTCGAGATCGTCCTGAGGCATGTGCCGGGGGAGAAGGGGCAAGGGATGTAAGGATTTCCCACGCCCGTACCTGCGCACATCAACCATTAAATACGGAAACCGACGGTGGGCGCCCATGCAGCTCCTCACCCCTGCGGAAGCGGCCATGCTCTGGCCCGTGCTCGCGGCGACGTTCGCGGGCAGCCTCATCGGGCTCGAGCGCGAGCTGCGCCACAAGGCGGCGGGCATGAGCACGAACATGCTCATCTGCGCGGGCGCGTGCGTCTTCACGCTGATCTCTGCCGTCGTCGACCCGAGCTCGACCTCGCGCATCTCCGCGAACATCCTGCAGGGCGTGGGCTTCATCGGCGCGGGGCTCATCCTCAAGGAGAGCACGACGCACACGATCAAGGGGCTCACGAGCGCGGCAGGCATCTGGATGGCCGCCGCGATCGGCATGGCGTTCGGCTACGGGTTCTACTTCCTGGGCTCGCTCGGCACCGTCATCACGATCGTGACCCCGCACCTCTCGCACTGGTTCTATGGCAGGCGCGCGAAGCGGATGGGGGAGCTGTCCGTGCCGTCCGACGGCGCGAAGGCGCAGCCGGCGATCGACGAGAAGAAGAGATAGCCGCGCACGCGAAGGACGCAGAGCGAAGAATCCCGCATCACTTCTTGCGCTTCGGCGCGGCCTTGCCCGCGGGCCTCTTCGCGGCGCCGCGCTTGGGCGCCGCTCTCGCCTTGCCCGCCGCTTTCCGGGGAGCCGCGGCCGCGCGCGCGCCCTTCGCGTCGGCGCCCGCGTCGCCCTTGCCCATGAGCAATCCCTTGAGCCGAGAGAGCCCGGAGCTGAACGCGCCGCGCCGCTCGTCGAACTGCGCGAACTTCTTCTCGAGATCCTTGAGGTGCGTGTCTGTGTCCGCGCCGCGCGAGACCTGGAACGCCTTCGCCCTGCGCACGAGATCCTCGAGGTCGGCGCGCATCTCCTCCTTCGCCTTGTCGAGGTCCTTGATGAGCTGCTCCGTCCTCGCGCGGCGGTCGAAGAAGCCCGCGAAGCGCGCGACGACCTCCTCGCTCTGCTTCTCGAACTCGCGCATCTTCTCGCTGCGCGCCTTGACCTTGCCCATGATCTCGTCCTGGATGCGCAGGATGCGCGCGGACTGGTCGTCGCTGATGCGCAGCATGGGCTCGATCTCGCGCTTGCGCTTCTGCACGATGTCGAGGCGCAGGCGCTCGGCGAGCTCGCGCAGTGTCGTGAGCCTGCCCTCATGCTCGGCGATCGCGGTGCCCTGCGCGTCGAGGCGCTCCTTCACCTTGGCTGCGGCGGCGCTGAGATCGCCGATGCGCCGCATGAGGTCCTGCTCCTCCTTGCGCAGGCCCTTGAGCCCCTCCATCTCCTTGCCGATGCGCTCGGCCTCCGTGCCGATGTCCGAGAGCGCCTTCTTGTACTTCGCCTCCTGCTCCGCGACCTTCGCGCGCACGCCCTCGAGCGACGCGCGGTACTCCCCGCGCTGCTTCTCGATGTCGGCGTCGAGCGACTTCTTGAGCTCCTCGTATTGCTTGAGCTGCTCCATCTCCTCCTTGACCGCGTCCATGTCGTGGCCGAGGTGGTGCTTGAGGTCGTCGTACTGCCGCTTGATGTCCTCGAAGCCCGCCGTGTCGTCGTCGAGGTGCTTGAGCGCGACGTCCACCCTGCGCACGAACGCCTCCTTGCCGCCCTCGTACTCCTTCTCCTTGCGCACGATCTCGGCCTTGCTCATGCGCTTCTCGACGATGAACGTCTTGCTCAGGCTGTACTCGAGGCTCACGATCCCCTCCTCCTCGAGGAACTCCCCCCACTCCTGCACGACCGCCGTGTCGACCTTGAGCTCCTTCGCCGCCTGAGAGAGCTCGATGCGCTTCTGCTTCGCGACGAGGGCCACGAGCTTGTCGACGCCGGTCTCGAGATAGGCCATCCCGGTCCTCGTCGCGAAAACCGTATTTAAGGCTGCCGTATCCATCGTGGAATGGTGATGCTGTCAGCAAGAGGCCGCAATAGCATAGACCTTCATCGCGCATGCCGGCGCTGCCCCGGAGAAAGCCAGAAAAACGGCCAAGGATTTTCCTTCATCATCTCCGCATCGGCAGCCTTGGCAGCACCACCCTGTCCCCGACCTTCGTCCCCGTGCGCCGTATCGTGCCTGCGGGCAGCTCGAGCAGCGCGGACACGTCCCTGCCCGGGTCCCACAGCCGCCACGGGCGCAGCTCCTCCTTGAGCGCGACCACAGCCCCCCTGCCGTCGAGCGCGACGAGATCGAGCGGGCCGAAGACGAACCACATGTGGATGCGCGCGCGCCGCGCGGGCAGGAAGAGGAAGACGATCGCATCGTCGCCTGGCGCCTGGAACATGAACCCGCGCGCCTGCTCCCAAGGCGAGATCGCCCAGCGCGGGGCCGCATGGAGCGTCGCTGCGCGCGTCGCGTTCACGATGGCAGTCCCCCGGTCCATGTCAGCACGAGACATACGTCAGCTTCCCCCCTATCCCGTACACGGAGAGGTCCGCGTTCGCGAGCCTGATCGTCGACGGAAGGTTCTGGATCGCGCACACGTGCCCCTCGACGCCCGAGAAGTACTCGTAGTCGACGACCGAGCTCGTTGCGTTCACCGCGAGCCCCTGCGCCGAGACCTCCGCGACGTCGACGAGCGATTCGAGGCCGTACGGGCTGTCCGAGAGGTTGCCCGAGAAGCGCATGAGCATGCTCGGGCCGCGGCCGGCAGCATAATAGAACGAGCTGTTGAAGTGGGTCATGAATCCCCTGGTGTCGTTCGCGTCGCCAGCGTCGTCCACGAAGAGCGTCACGTTCGTGCGCTTGACGATGCGCTGCACGCGCGAGAGCGTGCCCACGGAGAAGAGCGGATCCCTGAGGTCCGTCACCGGCACCACCCCCGTGAACGTGCGGTTGAGCTGCCACGACGACGTGCCGCGCTCGTCCGTCACGTTGAGCGCGAGCGTGTAGTTCACGAGCATGTCCCACGGCTCCACCTGCCAGAGCGTGACGTTGAGCACCTGCGCGTCGAACACGATGCCCCTCGTGCGCGCGTCGTCGCGCACGCGGCCCAGGTACGCGCTGAAGCTCGAGTTCTCCATGATGTCGAAGCTCTCGTTCTGCAGCGTCCCGTTGAGGAAGATCTCCTTGAACGCGGCATCGGGGTCCGGGATGTACCTGCCCGTGCCCGCGACGCGCTGCTCCATCGCGATGAGCGTGCGGAAGCCCGCGATGTACGCCGCGCGCTCCCCGTCCTTGCCGAAGTCGTCGATGAACGCGTCGACGGAGCGCACCCTGTCGACCACCGCCGCGTGCGCGTCGTGGCCGTCGCGGCGCGAGCCCGCGAAGAAGAGCCCCGCGAGCGCGAGAAGCATGAAGACGGAGACGACCGTGTACACCGCGCCGCGCCTCACCTGCGCACCTCGATACGCGCGATCGCGGGCCCCCACATGTACGGCACGCCCGAGATGGTCGTGACGACGATCTCGAGGTCCTCCTCGCGGATGTTCACGAACAGCTTGCCGCGCCTGTTGAAGTCGAGCCTGCTGAAGATCATCCACGCGCCGAGCTGGTACGCGTCGAGCGGATCGTACGTGATGTTCGCCGAGGTGTACGAGCAGCGCTGCGCGCCCGAGTACGACGCGGGGATCGTGAGGTTGAGCCGCTCGCCCGTCTCCGTCTCGACGTCCCACGTGCAGCCCTTCGCGAGGGGCACCGCGTCCGTGCGCTCGGTCGAGAGGTTGATCGCGACGGTGTAGATCACGCTGTCGTTCGACGAGCATAGCCCGCTCGAGTTGAGCGCGTCCGTGCCTATCGCCACGCGCACGCTGTTGTTGCCGTCCGAGAGCAGCGACGTCGGGATGACGACGCGGTACGGGTCGCCCAGGCTCTGGTAGATGGGCGCGTACGCGCTCAGGTTGTACACCGTCGCGCCGTTGGCGCTCACGGCGCTCGTCCACTCGTCGCCCGAGTACGACGTCACGAGCGCGTCGAGGAAGCGCGAGCCCCGGTGCAGCTGCGCGACGCTCGAGCAGTTCGCGAGCGGGTCTGTCTGCAGCGTGAACGAGATCTCGTTCGGGTTCGCGGGGTTCACGTCGGGCACGTATGCCGCGCGCAGCGCGCTGTCCGAGTAGACCGTGGTGCTCGTGACGTTGCCCTCGATGATCGCGCGCTGCGTGCTCGAGCTCTGGATGATGGCGTCGCCGATCGCGGAGAACACCTGCGCGAGCTGCGTCGCGTTGGCGGCCGCGTAGTACTTGCCCTGCGCGCACGCGGCCATCGACGAGAGCGTCGCGGAGTCCGCGTCCTTGCCGAAGCCGACCGCGTAGACCTTGATGCCGCGCGAGGCGTAGGCGTCGCACGCCGCCTGGATCGCGTCCCCTGTCGCCGAGCCCGTGCCTTGCGCCGCGCACTCGTCGTTCGCGACGCCGTCCGACATGACGACGACGCTCTTCGTGCGGCCCTGCGTCGTCGCGTTCGCGGAGTTCGCGACGAGCTCGAGGTCGAACGCCATGGGATTCGAGGAGGAGCCCGTCTGCTTGTGCCACTGGCGCACCGCGATGACGTTCTGGCCCGAGACGAAGTAGGAGGGGCTCACCGTGACGTTGCGGTTCCAGTACAGCGCGCTGTGCACGCTCCCGTAGTCGCCGTCGAGCAGGTGGCCGTTGAGGTAGACGTCGGCGCCGTCGTCGCTGCGCACGTAGAGGCGCGCGGAGAGGATGCCCGACGCGTTCGTCGCGTTGAACTTCCTGCGGTAGTAGTAGTCCCCGCTGTAGCGGCTGCCCGACGCCACGGCGGTCGCGATGTCCGCGTAGCTCCATCCGATCGGCGTCGTGCCGTCCTTCCACGAGGCGTCGCTGTACGTAGCGTTCGTCCACCCGGACGGCGGGCTCGCGAGCTTCTGGTCGTTGTACTTCCATCCCGACGTGCCCCTCGTGACGTAGATCGTCTGCGCGTCCGCGCTGATGAGCGAGACCGCAGCGTTCACGCCGCAGCAGATGCACGTGCCTCCCGTGGCGGAGTACGAATTGACCCTGGCAGTGAGCTTCGTCTTGTTCGTCGTGAGGGCGTCCGAGCTCTTGACGCCGTCGCCGAACTCGACGAGGCCGAGCTGCGTGCCCGAGTCGTTGAGGATCGAGCCGATGAAGCCGATCGTGGAGCTCTTCGCCGCGGAGAGCCTCGTCACGTCGCCTGGCGCGCACGTCGAGTAGATGCCGCAGTCCGTCGAGCCGCATCGTCCGCCCCCCGACGAGCATCCGGGGGAGCATCCGCACGCCCTGTAGCATTCGGCCTCCGTCTGGTTCGTGCACCACTGCATGCTGCCGCTCGTGTCGAGCACCATCATCGTGTCCGAGGGCGTGCCGGTGACGACCACGTTGCCGATGCCAAAGCGCAGCGGCACCGTGGTGCGCTGCATGCCCGCGTACGACATGCCCGCCGCGGCGAGGCCCGCGCGCAGCTGCGTGTCGTTGAGCGTGACGTTCTGCTCCGCCTGCGATCCGGCGAACGTCCAGCTCGCGTTGCCGATCGTGAGGTACGACGTGTAGTTGCTCACGAAGCGCAGGGTGAGGTTCATCGCGCTGACGTTGCCGCCGACGTAGAATCCGTCGAAGAGGTTGATGAGGCCCGTGATCTGCGGGAACCTGTAGACGATCGCGGGATCCTGCGCGACCGTGTTGAACTGCGAGGTCGTGTACGCGACCTTGACATAGCCGCCGCTCACGAGCGAGCCGTTGACGGTGCCCGACGACTCGAAGCTGAACGTGTTCCCGCCGCCCTTCACCACGAGCGCGCTGCAGTTCGCGAGCGACCAGCGCGAGGGCGTGAGCGGCGAGGGGTCGGGCTGCAGCGTCGCGCAGGAGGCCCCGTTGATGCGCAGCGCGAACGCGCGCTCCGTGTCCGCCTCGATCACGATGTCCGTGATGTTCGCGTCCGCAGGAACGCCGTCGAGCGCGAGCGAGAGGTTCCCCTCGCCGACGAAGCCGCCGAACGTCGCGACGATGAAGCTGCGCTTGTCGCGGATGTGCTTGAGGTACGCGCTCGCGGACGACCCCTTCACGGCGTCGCCCTTCGCGATCCCGCTCACCATGCGCTCTGAGACCATGACATCGGCGCCGTCGCCCGAGCCGTTGCGCGCGTAGACCTCGTCGCCGTCGATCGTGAGCCGCACGCCGTATCCCGCGTACTGGCCGTCGAGCATGGCCTTCGCGAGGCGGCGCGCGCTTCCCGCGTCGCCCGACGCCCAGAAGTAGCCGACCTGCTCGAGCGCGCTCACGTTCGCGTCGGGTATCGAGCCGTTCGCGACCGACTGCAGGACCCAGGGGTCCGAGACGTCGTACACGCGCACCGCCTGCAGCGTCACGACCGCGTCCTCGCTCGCGCTCGAGAGCTGTGAGACGTCCGTGCGCTCGTCCGCGATGCGCGCGATGAGCACGATGCCGCCGATGAGCACGAGCGCCGCGAGCAGCGCGTCGAGCGAGAAGAGGAAGCCCGAGCGCGAGGCCCGCGCCGCAACCCCGCTTGCGCGCCGCGCGCCGCGCGCCCTCATCCGTCCCTCCACACGATCGTGCGCACGGTGAGGA
>JAJPEB010000106.1 GCA_023252315.1 Candidatus Woesearchaeota archaeon
CCCTGGCGCGTCGCATTCGCCGCGAGCGCGGCGCTGAGCAGCAGCGCGAGGCCGCCGATGCCTCGCTCGCCATCCGCCAGCATGTAGGCGCCCAGGGCGCCTCCCGTGCCCGCGATAAGGTACTCCGTCGCGGAGGCGAGGTTCGCGCGCACGCTCTCGCGGTACTCTCCCATGGCCTCAGCGAGGCGGCGCGCTCTTCCCTGCGGCTGCATGGGGCCCCGGAATGCATGCGGGGATATATCTTTTCCGGGGAGCTGCGGAGCCTCAGGGCTTGCGTCGTCCTATGACCGAGAGCCGCTCTGGCAGGAGCTCCTCGTCCGTGGGCTGCTCCTCGTAGTCGCAGTTGCTGCACTCCCACTTCGAGCGCTTCCCGTCCATGTGCAGCGGGAAGTAGACGAGCGTCTTCTCGCCGCACTCCGGGCATTTCTTCGTGACCATGGAAACCTCGCAGGCTGGCGTTCCCCAGGGTTTTGGCATATTTAATGGTATGCGACGCACTATCTTTACCGGGATATGCCGGAATCCGGGCCTGGGGCCTTGCGCAGGGGGCGCTACGGGCGTCCCGGCAGACCCATATCTTTATAAACACTTCACCTCTCCCAGCGAGTCCCTGAGAAGAGGCACGGGCCGGAACCCATGCCGCACACAGGTCCACGCCTGGCGCCAACGCGCGCTTCAGTACGACGGATCGCCGTTGTTCTGAGCGAGTTGTGCCCGGCAATTACGACGACGCACGAAGGTCCCATATGCCAAAGCCCAAGTCACCCCGACACGGAAGCATGCAGTTCTGGCCCCGCAAGCGCGCGAAGCGCGCCTACCCGCGGATCCGCAACTTCAGCACGACCGCGCCCGGGCTGCTCGCGTTCGCGGGCTACAAGATGGGCATGACGCAGGTGAGCGCGTACGACACGGACAAGAACAGCCTCACGAAGAACGAGCTCATCACGATCCCCGTGACGCTCATCGAGTGCCCGTCGCTGCGCCTCTACAGCGTGCGCGGCTACGTCATGGAGACGCACGGCCTCGCGCTCTCGCAGGAGATCGTCGTCGCGGGCAAGGACAAGCACCTCGCCCGCAAGGCAGTCCCCAAGACGACCCATCCTTCCCTTCCCGAATCCTTCTCCAGCGCCCAGTTCTCCACGGTCCGCGTCCTCATCATGACGCAGCCGAGCAAGACGGGCATCGGGCAGAAGCGTCCGGAGATCTTCGAGGTCCAGCTCGGCGGCAAGACCGCGAAGGACCAGCTCGCGGCGGCGACCGCGCTCGTCGGCAAGGAGATCAAGGCGAGCGACCTCTTCAAGGAGGGCGACTACATCGACCTGCACGCCGTCACGACGGGCAGGGGCTTCCAGGGCCCGGTCAAGCGCTTCGGCATCGGCCTCAAGAGCCACAAGTCCGAGAAGGGCGTGCGCAGGCCCGGCAGCCTCGGCGGGTGGAGCGCGCAGCAGCACGTCATGTACCGCGTCCCGATGGCGGGCCAGATGGGCTTCCACCAGCGCGTGCAGTACAACAACCAGATCCTCAAGATCACGAGCAACCCCGACGAGATCAACGTCAAGGGCGGCTTCATCCACTACGGCGAGGGCCGCAAGGGCAACGAGTTCATCGCGGTGAGCGGCAGCGTGCCGGGCCCGCGCAAGCGCATGATCGCGCTCGTGAAGGCGATCCGCCTCAAGAAGACGCACTCCGTCCCCACCGTCGACAAGATCAGCCTCGAGAGCAACCAGGGCAAGTGAACATGGCGAACGTCAAGATCCTCACGGCGAAGAACACCCAGGCGGGGAGCGCATCTCTGCCCGCGCAGTTCTCCGAGCCCGTGCGCGCAGACCTCATCACCCGCGCGGTCCTCTCGCTGCAGGCGGCGGCGCGCCAGCCCTACGGCGGCTACGGCGACGCGGGCATGCGCCACAGCGCGCGCGTGAGCAAGCGCAGGAAGGACTACCGCGGCAGCTACGGCCACGGCATCAGCAGGGTCCCGCGCAAGGTCCTCTCGCGCCGCGGCATCCGCATGTTCTGGGTCGGCGCGATCGTCGCCGGCACCGTCGGCGGCAGGCGCGCGCACCCGCCCAAGCCGTACAAGGACTGGGAGCAGAAGGTCAACAAGACGGAGAACCGCAAGGCGATCCGCTCCGCGCTCGCGGCCACCATGGACAGGTCCATCGTCGCGGCCCGCGGCCACCAGCTCCCCGAGGCATTCCCCTTCATCGTCGACGACGCGTTCGAGTCGCTCGCGCGCACGCGCGACCTCGAGGCGGCGCTCGTCGAGCTCGGCTTCGCGGCGGAGCTCGAGCGCGCGGGCACGCGCCACATCCGCGCGGGCAAGGGCAAGATGCGCGGGCGCAAGTACAAGTCCCCAGTCTCGTTCCTCTTCGTCGTGAGCAAGGACGGCACCGCGCTCGAGCGCGCGGCGTCGAACCTCCCGGGCTCGAGCGTCGTCGCGGTGCACCGCCTCAACGCCGAGCTGCTCGCCCCAGGCACGCACGCGGGCAGGCTCACCATCTACTCGCACGCGGCGCTCGCGCGCCTCGAGTCCGAGGGCCTCTTCACGAAGGCGCACAAGGGAGCGTCGCAGCCCAGGGCGTCCGCGTCCGCGAAGGCAACGCCGGCAGAGAAGCCTGCCGCGGCGGCGAAGAGCGCGCCGAAGGCGCCCGCGAAGAGCGCGGCCGCGCCGAAGAAGGCTGCGGCGAAGGTGGCAGCATGACGATCCTCAAGCACCCTCTCACGACGGAGAAGAGCGTGCGCTCCATCGACACGGAGAACAAGCTCGTCTTCCTCGTCGAGCGCTCCGCGACGAAGAAGCAGATCCAGGCCGAGATCGAGCGCATGCTCGGCGTCAAGGTCGTCAAGATCAACACGCAGAACGATCCCAAGGGCAGCAAGCGCGCGTACGTGCAGTTCAGCGACGCGAACCCCGCGATCGACATCGCGACGAAGCTGGGGCTGATGTAGATGGGAAAGAACCTGATCCAGCAGAGGCGCGGGCGCGGCACGAGCACGTTCCGCGCGCACGGCTTCAAGAGCGCGGGAGACGCGCGCCTGCGCGCAGGCGAGCAGACGGGCGTCGTCACGGACATCATCGCGTCGAGCCACCACACGGCGCCGCTCCTCGAGGTCCGCTACGGCGACGGCGAGCGCGGCCTGCTCATCGCGCCCGAGGGCGTGAAGGTGGGCGACCCCGTGCGCATCGGCTCGGGCGACCTCACGCTCGGCAACGCGCTCCTCCTCAAGGACCTCCCGCTCGGCGCGCTGGTCTGCAACATCGAGGCGATGCCGGGCGATGGTGGCAAGTTCGTGCGCGGCAGCGGCACGGTCGCGCGCGTCGTCGCGAAGCAGGCCGACAAGGTCACGCTGCTGCTCCCCAGCAAGAAGCGCCGCGAGTTCAACCCCGCATGCAGGGCGATGCTCGGCACCGTCGCCGGCGGCGGCAGGCTCGAGAAGCCGCTCATGAAGGCGGGCATCACGTTCCACAAGATGAAGAGCACCAACAAGTACTGGCCGAAGGTGTCGGGCGCCTCGATGAACGCGGTCGCGCACCCCTTCGGCGGCAAGCGCTCGAGCAGGAAGGGCAGGCCCACGATCGCTCCCAAGAACGCGCCGCCGGGCAGGATGGTCGGCATGATCAGGCCGCGCAAGACGGGCCGCGCACGCGGCACCAGAGTGAGGAAGAGCTAGCATGGCACGAAAGGAGTTCACGTACCGAGGGATGAGGATCGACCAGCTGCAGCGCCTCTCCGTCGAGGAGTTCGCAAGGCTCATCCCGAGCAGGGAGCGCCGCTCGCTGCTTCGCGGCTTCACGCAGGCCGAGAAGAACCTGCTCAGCAAGCTCCAGAAGCGCAACAGCGTCAAGACCCACGCGCGCGAGATGGTGATCATCCCCGCGATGGTCGGCAAGACCGTGCTCGTGCACACGGGCAAGGAGTACGTCCCCGTCGAGATCAACGAGGAGATGGTAGGCATCAGGCTCGGGCAGTTCGTGCTCACGCGCAAGATCGCGAAGCACGCGTCGCCGGGCGTCATGGGCAAGAAAGCGACCGCTGCCGCAGGCAAGGTCAGCGTGAAGTGAGAGCATGGCACAGGCGTACATGATCGAGCAGAAGCCGCATTCCGCGCGGGCGATCGGCAGGAACATGCCTATCAGCTCGAAGCAGTGCATCGAGATCTGCTCGTTCCTGCGCGGCATGGGCCTCGACAAGGCGATCGCGACGCTCAGGCGCGTCATCAAGAAGAAGCAGGCGGTCCCGTTCACGCGCTTCACGAACGGGCTCGGCCACAAGCCGGGCGACATGGCAGCCGGCAGGTACCCGATCAAGGCGTCCGCCGAGATCCTCAAGCTCCTCGAGAACGCGAAGGCGAACGCGTCGGCGCAGGGCCTCACGGGCGAGCTCGTGATCGCGCACTTCGCCGCGAACCGCGCGAGCAGGCCGATGCGCAACCGCTCGAAGCACCGCGGCGAGTTCAAGCGCACGCACGTCGAGATCGTCGTGCTCGAG
>JAJPEB010000016.1 GCA_023252315.1 Candidatus Woesearchaeota archaeon
ACTAGTACGGCCGCTGACCATCCATGGCATCCATCCTCGACGCGGGCCTCGCGAGCGTGTTCTCCGCGATCTTCATCTTCCTGCTCGTCTACGCGCTCGTGTACGGCGTGCTCGCGTGGCGAAAGCCGTTCGGCGACAAGGCGACGGGCATCTACGGCATCGCGTCGTTCGTGATCGCGATGATCTGCGCGATCACGCCGTCGGTGCGCAACTTCATCAGCTTCGTGACGCCGTGGTACATCGCGCTCTTCGTCGTGATCTTCTTCATCCTCTTCATCGTGAGCATGTTCGGCCTCAACGCCGAGCACGACTTCAGCAAGATCATCGTCCAGCCGAAGGCGTACGTGTGGATCATCATCTTCGCCGTGATCATCCTGCTCTTCGGCCTCGGCTTCACGCTCGGCCCCTCGCTCACGCCTGGCGGCGCGCAGGCCGCGGCGCAGCCAGCGGCGCCGGTCGCCGCGGGCACGCCCGTGATCGGCCAGCCGGGCAGCGTCCCGTACGCGGAGCCGGGCACGCTCGCGCCGGGGCCCTATCCCGCGGGCGGGCAGTACGCGGCGGGCGCGACCGCGGGCCAGCCGGGAAGCACCGCGACGTCGGACTTCTCGACGAACCTCTTCAACACGCTCTTCCACCCCAAGGTGCTCGGCATGATCGTGACGCTGCTCATTGCCGCGGTCGCGGTGTTCTTCCTGAGCAGCCCCTCGGGCGGCGATAGCGGGCATGGCGGGGGCGGCGGGCACCACTAATCATTCCAGAATCCCCTTCTGTCGCTGCGGAGGCTTACTGCTCGTACCTCGCAGCATCTACGAAAAAGCCCCTGCATGCGATGGAAAGCAACGCTTTCCAGCGCGCCGGAAAGCTTCGCTTTCCGAGCGAATCGGGGCTTTTTCTGGCTTGCTCCAAGGCAGCGTCGAGATCAATCGAGAAGAAATAATCAAAACGCTACTTCTTCCCGCCGACGTCCGTGAGCCTGTCCGTCACGCGCGAGAGCTCGGCCACCTTGTCCGTGAAGACGGGGAGCACCTTCGAGAACACCTTCTCCATCGCCTTGACCTCCGCCCCCACGTCGAGGATGTGCTGGTCGTACTCGCCGACCTTCCCGATGACCGCCTGGTGCAGCTTCTCGAACTGGTCCTTCACGTCCGCGAGCTGCTGCTCCATGCGCACGAGGCGCGAGTCCGTCGCCTCCTTCCATGCGATCACCTTGTTGATGTCCGACATGAGGTCGTTCCATTTCTCGTCGATGATCGCCTCGATGAGCTCCTCCGTGTCCGCGCCCGGCTGCATCGCCGCCTGCATCCCCTGGCCCATCGGCGAGCCCATGGGACCCATCATGGGGCGCATCTGCTGGGGCGGCTGCATGCGCGGGGGCGGCGCGTCGAAGGGCGAGAACCCCTGCGGCGCCTGCTGCTGCATCGGGGGAGGGTACTGCGGCGGCGGGTACGAGGGATACGACAAGGGAGAAGGCCCTTGCGCGCCGGGAGGGGGCATGCGCGGCGCGGGCGACGCCTCGTCGCCGCTGAGCGCGTCGAAGATCTGGCTGCTCGAGAACCCCTCGCGCTGGAGCGAGTCGATCACCTGGTTGTTCGACATGCCCTTCCCTTTCATCTCCTTGATGCGCGCGACGGGGATATCGGCCATGGTCAGCTCCTCACGTCTTCCTTGGGCGCCGCGAGCGCGTCCCTGATGATGCGCTTCGCCTCGTCGCGCGTCACGAACTGCACGGGCTCCCACAGGTCGAGGTAGCGCTCGACCACGCCGAGCTCGTGCCTGCGCGCGACGCCCGAGAGCTCGCCCATGATCGCGTCCACCTTCGCGTTGATCTCGACGACGTGCTTGCGCACCTCCATCAGCTGCGCCGTGACCGCGCGCAGCTCCTCCTTCATCTCGCGGTCGAGCGCGAGCAGCGTCTCTTCCGTGAGCTGGTTGCGCTTGTGCAGGTTCGCGTACCTGCCCTCCGCGAGCTTGAGCTTCGTCGCGATGGCGCCGATCTGCGCCGCGGGAGAGAGCGGCGCCCCAGGGACTGCGCTCTGCGCGCGCGCTGCCGGGAAGACTTGCTCGTCGAGTGCCAAAACATCCCCACCTCTGCGACGCACATTCGGAAGCGGGTTTATAAGGGTTGTGCCCTGCTGCGTGCCGATGCCGCCGCCGGGGAGCGGAAGGGAGGCATACACGCCAAGCAGGACAATTATATAGCGGGCGCCCTCATCCCTTCCCATGGCCTGCACCCATCTCAAGGAGCGCAAGGACGTCAAGCCCAAGACGAAGGGCTGCGAGGAGTGCCTCAAGACGGGCGACCCGTGGGTGAAGCTGCGCATGTGCCTGAGCTGCGGGCACGTGGGCTGCTGCGACTCGTCGAAGAACACGCACGCGACAAAGCACTTCAAGGCGACGAAGCACCCGATCATGCGCTCCGCCGAGCCGGGCGAGACATGGGAGTGGTGCTACGTCGACAAGGAGTACGTGGCGGAGTAGGCGTTCGCGCTCGTGCCCGGGCACCGGCATCACGCCACGGTCTCCTGCAGCAAAGCCTTTAAATATCGCCCTCGCGAATTCCCGTCGAGAGGTGGGTGAGTGGCAGGCAAGGAAGTGCTCTCGGCGGAGGTCGTGCGCGAGGCGGAGGAGACCGTCATCCGCGTGAACGCGGAGGGCCTGCAGGTCGTGCCGAGCATCGAGGACGAGGAGCTCTTCATGGGCCGCGCCGTCGACCTGCTCCTCGAGAACCCCGGCGCCACGCGCATCGTCTTCTCCCAGCAGCGCGACTACGAGTACGAGTACCCGCAGGTCACGCTGCTCCACGGCGTCGCGCAGGCCTACAGGCGCCTCGTCAAGCGCCAGGACGAGTTCAGCCACGCGCGCATCTCAAGCTTCGGGGACGGCCTCGACGCGAACAGGGCGTACGCCGAGATCCACGACATCGTCTACAACCGGCTCAAGAAGGACCCCGCGGGGGCGTTCCTGCTCCTCAAGCGCGCGGTGCGCCGCGAGCGCATGCTGCTCGAGCGCCTCGAGGACGCGGGGCAGCGGCGCGCGGAGTACCTCTACATCACGCTGCTCGAGCACATCGCGCAGACGCTCGAGAAGACGGAGCTCATCGAGCGCCTCGCGCCGCACCTGCCCGGCCTCCCGATCGGCGACCGCAGCCCCTACAGGCGCGTGTTCTCGGCGGGCGTCAAGCCCGACTTCATGTTCACGAAGCTCATGGCGAGCCTGCCGCGCGGCGGCAAGGAGATCGCGGGCTACGACATCGGCAAGAGCGAGGTGCTCGTCTTCTCGCTCGACGACGACATCCAGTACCTCTACCACGTGATGCCCCCCGAGTTCACGCTCGACGAGGACCGCTACGAGCTCCTCGACCAGGCGCGCAACATCCTCGCCGAGCACAAGCCCGACAAGAGCGAGTTCACGAACCCGCAGCGCATGCGCGAGGTCTTCACGAACGTGGGCAAGGACCTGCTCGAGGAGCTCGCGGGCATGCGCGGCACCGCGCTCGACGAGGAATCGCTCACGGAGCTCACGCACATCCTCGTGCGCTACACCGTGGGCTTCGGCCTCATCGAGGTGCTCCTCGCGGACCCCGACGTGCAGGACATCACGGTGAACAGCCCGATGGGCCACACGCCGATCTACCTCGTGCACGCGAAGTTCGGCGAGTGCCGCACGAACATCTTCCCGAGCGTGCAGGACGCGGAGTCGTGGGCGACGAAGCTGCGCATCATGAGCGGCAGGCCCCTCGACGAGGCGGACCCCGTGCTCGACACGGAGATCGAGATCCCGGGCATCGCGAACGCGAGGGTCGGCGCGATCGCCCCCCCGCTCAACCCCACGGGGCTCGCATACGCGTTCCGCAGGCACCGCGACCAGCCGTGGACGCTGCCGCTCTTCATCAAGAACGGCATGCTCAACCCCCTCGCGGCGGGCCTGCTCAGCTTCCTCATCGACGGCAACAGGACGATGCTCATCGCGGGCACGCGCAGCGCCGGCAAGTCGTCGCTGCTCGGCGCGGTCATGGTCGAGATCATGCGCAAGTACCGCATCATCACGATCGAGGACACGCTCGAGCTGCCCGTCTCGAGCCTGCGCGAGGTCGGCTACAACATCCAGGCGATGAAGGTCGCGGGGGCGCTGAGCAAGGGCGAGTCCGAGGTGCCGGCGGACGCGGGCATCCGCACGACGCTGCGCCTCGGCGACTCCGCCCTCATCATCGGCGAGGTGCGCAGCAAGGAGGCGCGCGCGCTCTACGAGGCGATGCGGGTCGGCGCGCTCGCGAACATCGTCGCGGGCACGATCCACGGCGACTCGCCCTACGGCGTCTACGACCGCGTCGTGAACGACCTCGAGGTGCCCCGCACGAGCTTCAAGGCGACGGACATCATCGTGGTCGCGAATCCCGTGCGCTCGTCCGACGGGCTGCACCGCTTCCGCAGGATCACGCAGATCACGGAGGTGCGCAAGGGCTGGCAGGACGACCCGCTGCGCGAGATGGGCTTCGTCGACCTCATGCGCTACGACGCGCAGAAGGACGCGCTCGAGCCCACCGACGCGCTGCTCAACGGCGACTCCGACATCGTGAAGTCGATCGCGGGCAACGTGCGCGAGTGGGCGGGCGACTGGGAGGCGGTGTGGGAGAACATCCTCGTGCGCGCGAAGATGAAGGGGCGCCTCGTCGAGGCGTCGGCGCAGGCGAAGGACGACGGGATGCTCGAGGCAGGCTTCGTCATCCGCGCGAACGACATGTTCCACAGCGTGAGCGAGCGGGTGCGCGAGCGCACGGGCAGGCTCGACACGGAGCGCATCTACTTCGAGTGGAACGAGTGGCTCTCGCGCGAGATCATCAAGCGCAGGCACAAGGAGGGGGCGGACGCAGGGCCGTGAGGCCCCGCTCCCTCGCACGCGCATGCCGAAGATCGACGAGATCACCAAGAAGTACGTCGAGCGCATCAACGAGAGCCTGGCGCCGCACCGCGCGGAGCCCGAGCTCTCGAGCAGGCAGTACAAGGAGTTCAAGGCGCAGTACCTCCCGACGCACCTCTCCGCCTACGAGCGCCTCTGCAACCTGAGCGCGCGCATCCTCCCCGTCACGCCCGACGCGAAGAGCCGCCCGCGCGTCGAGGAGGCGATCCGCGTCTGCCATCTCGAGACGACGCCCGAGGGCGTGTACTCGCTCGCGATCCTCGCGCCGCTCGCGGCGATCGTCGCGGTCGCGTTCCTGAGCCTCATGCTGCCGGCCGTGCTCGGCGCCGCGCTCGGCACGGGCTGGACGGGCAGCGTGTTCATCGTCGCGTTCTGCGCGCTCGCGGCGCTCGGATCGATCATCCCGCTGCAGAAGCTTCCATTCTACCTCGCGAACAGCTGGCGCATGAAGGCGAGCAACCAGATGGTGCTGTGCGTCTTCTACGTCGTCACGTACATGCGCCACACGAGCAACCTCGAGCTCGCGATCGACTTCGCGGGCGAGCACCTGGCGCCGCCGCTCTCGCTCGACATGAAGAAGGTGATCTGGGACATCGAGACGGAGCGCTACGACTCGGTCAAGGAGAGCCTCGACGCGTACCTCGACACGTGGCGCGACTGGAACCCCGAGTTCATCGAGAGCATGCACCTCATCGAGGGCAGCCTGCTCGAGTCCGCGGAGTCGCGCAGGGTCGAGCTGCTCGACAAGTCGCTCTCGGTCATGCTCGAGGAGACGTACGAGAAGATGCTCCACTACGCGCACGACCTCAAGTCCCCGCTCACGACGCTGCACATGCTCGGCGTCATCCTCCCGATCCTGGGCCTCGTGATCCTCCCGCTCATGGTGAACTTCATCCCCGAGGTGAAGTGGTACCACATGGCGATCGTGTACGACGTCGCGCTGCCGGGGCTCGTCTTCATCCTCGCGAAGTCCGTGCTCAGCACGCGCCCCACGGGCTACGGGAACGCGGACATCACCGACCTCAACCCCGAGCTCAAGCGCTACCGCTACATCAGGATCCCGCTCGGCGGCAAGGACGAGATCCGCATCTCGCCGCTCATCCTGTGCGTGCTCATCGGCGCGGCCCTGCTCGCGCTCGCCATCTTCCCGCTCCTCTACCGCGCGGCGTCGCCGGGCACGGACTGGGTCGTCTCCGACGGCGCGCTGCTCAAGACGAGCGAGGGCTCGGACGTGTACAACAAGGCGCGCTTCTACATGCTCGACTACAGGCCGGCGGACCCCAAGGATCCCTCGAGCCCGCGCACGGTGGGCCCCTACGGCCTCGGCGCGATCCTGCTCAGCCTGCTCATCCCGCTCTCGTTCGGCGTCGCGATCGGCACGTACTTCTCGATGCGCAGCAAGGGAGTCATGGGCATCCGCGAGCAGACGCGCAAGCTCGAGCAGGAGTTCGCGTCCGCGCTCTTCCAGCTCGGCAACAGGCTCGGCGACGGGATCCCGCCCGAGATCGCGTTCGCGAAGGTCTCGACCGTGCTCGAGGGGACCGACACCGGCAAGTTCTTCGACATCGTGACGAACAACATCGAGCGCCTCGGCATGGACGTCGAGCGCGCGATCTTCGACCCCCAGCACGGCGCGATCCTGCAGTACCCGAGCAATATCATCGAGTCGAGCATGAAGGTGCTCATCGAGAGCTCGAAGAAGGGGCCGCTCGTCGCGAGCCAGGCGCTCATCAACGTGAGCGAGTACATCAAGCAGATGCACCGCGTCGACGAGCGCCTCAAGGACCTCATGAGCGAGGTCATCAGCAGCATGAAGTCGCAGATCAGCTTCCTCACGCCCGTGATCGCGGGCATCGTGATCGGCATCACGAGCATGATCGCGTCGATCCTCGGCACGATCGGCACGAAGCTCGTGACGCTCTCCTCGCAGAGCGGCGACCTCGCGGGCGCGGGCGGCGCGGGCGCGATCTTCGACATCTTCGGCTCGGGCGGCATCCCGACGTACCACTTCCAGGCGATCGTCGGCATCTACGTCGTGCAGATCACGTACATCCTCACGATCATGGTGAACGGCATCGAGAACGGCTCGGACGACCTCGCGGAGGAGAGCATGCTCGGCAGGAACATGGTGCGCGCGGTCGTGCTCTACGTGGTCGTGAGCGCGATCACGATCGTGGTGTTCGGCTTCATCGCGGGGAGCATCTCGAACATCTAAGAGGCGGAATTCCTGGCCACGTCTCCAATTCCTAGCAGTATCTCTCGATCGGGCCACCACACTCCGCATGAAATCCCCAACTGGACCACCATAAGAATAAATCTCCGGATGGAATAGGCAGATCCACGCGGGCCGCTCGCTCGCGGAGGTGGAAGCATGAGAGCGAAGACATTGGCGGCAGGGGTGGGGGCATTCGTCATGTGTGCGATAGTCATCGGCGCTGCGCTGCCATCTGCATCAGCGTTCCCCGCAGGGGGTTATATATGCACCAGCGGTATAGATTGGGCATGTTACAGCCCATGCAGTAGAGCGTACGATACGTGCCTAGATGCGAGGCATCGAACCTGCGGCGAAGGTGCGTGCGACACCACAATATGCGATACACAGTTCGAGGGGTGCGTATCGGAGTGCCCCGACGTACAGTATTGCTACGCCATCGCCTGAACTGGACCTCCTCTTTTTCTTACTTTTTCTTATTGATCGGTCTTCCGCTAGGAGCAGCCATGCGCCATCGAGAACGAAATTCGCAATAGCTATTCTTTTTGTCATCATTTACATGCGAACCGAAAGAGAGAAGTCCTTATCAGAAAATTCCTAAATCTCCACTTTCTCGAGCCAGCTCAGGCATAGCGCACACGGTCCCCCCATTTTATAACTCCCGCCTCCCCGGTCCGTGCGCATGATCGAGCTCCTCGCGCTCCTCGCGAGCGTCGGCAAGTCCGGCTACACGATGCTGCAGAAGCGCACGCTCGGGCGCGGCATCGACGAGTACGTGACGGTGTGGGCGATCGCGATCGGGGCCCTGCTCTCATGCCTGCTCCTCCCGTTCGTGCCGCGCGGGCACATTGGCCTGCTCGTCTGGGGCGCTTGCCTGGGATCGGCGACCGCGAGCTTCGAGTAGTCTTTGTCCTTGAGCGGGATCGCCGCTGTGTTCGACGCGAAGGCGCTGCGCGCGCTCGACGTGTCGCTTATCCTGCCGATCTACTCGCTCGGGCTCGTCTTCACTGGCGTCGCCGCGTGGCTCGTCCTCGGCGAGGTCCCGACGCCGCTCGGGCTCGCGGGCGTGGCCCTCATCGTGGGCGGCGTGTACCTCGTCGAGCTGCGCTCGCTCTCGCCGCGCGACGCGCTGCTCCCGTTCAGGGCGCTCTTCTCGAACAGGGCGGTGTGGCTGCTCCTGCCCGCGTTCGCGCTCTACTCGGTGAGCAGCGTGCTCGACAAGGTGGGCGTGCTCTCGTCCGGGAGCCCCGTCGTGTACAACGTCATGAACCACTGCGTCGGCATGGCGCTCTTCACGCTCGTCTTCTGGAAGCGCATCTTCGCGCACAGGGGGGCGATACGCGCGAACATCGGGACGTTCGCGGCGCTCGGCACGATCAACGTGGGCTTCTCGCTCATGAGCGTCTTCATGTACCAGACGATGGACGTGCTCTACGTCGCGGCGCTGCTGCAGCTCTCGGTGCTCTTCAACGTCGTCGGCGGGTGCGTGCTCTTCAAGGAGGAGGGCCTCGCGCGCAAGCTCGCGGCGGGAACCCTCATCGTCGCGGGGTCCGCGCTGCTGCTCGCCTGAGCGCCCCGCGCAAAGGTTCTTAAGCCCCTCTCCTGCGCGCCTGCGCATGGCGGAGGGAATGCGCGCATACGTGCGCGACCTGGGCGTCGGCCACGCGCTGCTCGCGCTCAAGAGCGTGGTCGCGGCGCTCGTCGTCGTCTTCGTGCCGCTGCTGCTGCGTAACGAGAGGGCCTCGATCCCCGCGATCCTGCTCGTCTACGCGCTCGACGTGGGCGTGGGCGCCGCGACCGTGCCGCTCTTTCGCAGGTTCCGCGTGCGCCGCCATCTCGCGATCGGCACGGCGCTCTACGCGCTCGGCCTGCTCGCGCTCGCATGGCTCGCATACCCGTGGGGCCCAGTCGCGTTCGCCGTGCTCGACGGCCTCACGGGCGGGCTCTTCTGGGTGCCGCTCAACCACCTCTGCTTCAGGGGGCTCGACAAGAAGAGGAACGGCGCGAACTCGGGAGTGTACTTCCTCATCCCCGCGATCCTCGCGATCGGGCTGCCCCCGCTCGGCGCCCTGCTCGCGGCAGCCTACGGCTTCCCGGCGCTCTTCACGCTCGGCGGCGTCCTCATGCTCGCATTGCTGCCCGTGATCGCGGCGTACGCGCCCGACGAGACGCACGAGCGCAGCCCCGCCGACGCTCTGCGCGCGTTCAAGGGGCTCAAGTCGATCACGTTCGTCGAGGGCGCATTGCACTACTTCCGCTCCGCGGTGATCCCCGTGGCGGCGCTGCTCTTCCTCTCGACGGAGGCGGAGTTCGGCGGCTTCTCCGCGTACCTGGGCGCGATCGCGCTGCTCGCCTCCTTGTGGCTCTCGCACCGCTCGGACAGGGACCCGCGCAGGATGCGCATGGTCGCGCCGCTGCTCGTCGGGATGGGAGCTGCATGCGCGGCGCTCGGCGCGCTCCGCTCGGCGGCGCCGTGGCTGCTCGTCGCGGGCGCCTACGCGGCGCTCGACACGCTCTCGGCGCCCCTGCGCCTCGCGATCTCGCTCGACCGGCGCGAGCACGACATGGGCTTCTGGGCGATGCGCGAGGTCTTCCTCAACATAGGCAGGTGCGCCACGCTCGTGCTCGCGGCGCTCGCCATCTGGGCAGGCTCGCTCGCGCTCGCGTTCCTGCTGTTCACGGCCCTCATGCTCGGCTACGTCGCGCTCGCGCGGCGCAAGCTCGCGCACGCGTACTGACGATGCGTCCGTAAGCGTTTTAAGCGCGCGCGGCATCCTCCTCGACGATAGGCATGCGCAACCAGCTCAAGACCATCCTGCTCCTCGGCGCCCTCACGGCGCTCATGCTCGCGGTCGGATCGCTCTTCGGCAAGGGCGGGTTCGTGATCGCGCTCGCGCTGAGCGCAGCGCTCAGCTTCGGCTCGTACTTCTTCTCTGACCGGCTCGTGCTCGCGAGCTACGGCGCGAAGGAGGCGGACATGCGCGCGCACAAGCGCCTCTACGCGATCGTCGCGCGCGTCGCGAAGGCGGCGCAGCTCCCGATGCCCAAGGTCTACATCGTCGAGAGCGCGTCGCCCAACGCGTTCGCGACCGGGCGCAACCCCGAGCACAGCGCGATCGCGTACACGCAGGGCATCCTGGGCCTGCTCACGGAGGACGAGCTCGAGGGCGTGACCGCGCACGAGCTCGCGCACGTGAAGAACCGCGACGTGCTCATCGCGACGATCGCGGCGGCGTTCGCGGGGGCGGTCGGCTACCTCGCCTCCTTCGGCATGTCGGCCGCGGGCCGCGACGACGAGGGGCGCAGCGCGCTCGGCGTGATCGCCGCGGTCATCGTGGCGCCGATCGCGGCGATGCTGGTCCAGCTCGCGGTCTCGCGCTCGCGCGAGTACGGCGCCGACGAGACGGGGGCCTCGATCACGCGCAAGCCAAAGGCGCTCGCGTCCGCGCTCAGGCGCCTGCACGAGAAGACCGGCGAGACGCCCATGCGCGGCGCGCACCCCGAGAGCGCGTTCATGTTCATCGCGGACCCGTTCGGGGGGGCGCGCGAGCGTATCGCGCAGCTGCTCAGCACGCACCCGCCGATGGAGGACCGCATCGCGCGGCTGATGCGGATGCGCCCGTGAAGGTGGCAGGGAAAAGCATTAATAGCGTCGCGTCTTGCGCGCGGGCATGCGACGCACGCCCATTCTCGGCGCAGCGCTTCTCGTAGCGGTGGTGCTGCTCGTCGCGTGCGAGCCGGCCGGCCGATCGCACGCATCCGCTCCCGTGCCTGCGCCCGCGGGCCCTTCCCCGAGCGACTCGGTCGCCGTGCTGCAGGACAACGTGAGCGCGGACCTCGTCACCGGGAACGTCTCGTACTTCCCGCGCGCGCAGGGATTCCTCGCGCGCCCCGACGACAATGCGTCGCATCCCGGCATCGTGATGGTCCACGAGTGGTGGGGCCTCAACGACAACATCCGCACGATGGCGAAGGCGCTCGCGGCGCAGGGCTACACGGTGCTCGCGGTCGACCTCTACCACGGCGAGTCCACGACGGACCCGTCGCGCGCGGGCGCGCTCTCGTCGTCGGTCAACCGCGACGAGGCGGTCGCGAACATGCGCGCCGCCGCGGCCTACCTGCGCGAGCGGCAGGGATCGGGGAAGGTCGCGTCGCTGGGCTGGTGCTTCGGCGGCGGGCAGTCCCTCGCGCTCGCGCTCAGCGGCGAGAGGCTCGACGCGACGGTCGTCTACTACGGCAGCCCGCTCGTGACGGACGCGGGCAACCTCTCGCGCATCTCGTGGCCCGTGCTCGGCGTGTTCGGCAGCGCCGACACGGTCGTGCCCGTAGCACAGGCGCGCGCGTTCAACGCGACGCTCGGCGACCTCGGCATCGCGCACGAGGTCTACGTCTACGACGGGATGGGGCACGCGTTCGCGAACCCCTCGAGCGCGACGTATGCGTCGGCTCCCGCGCAGGACGCATGGGCGAAGACGGTGGCGTTCCTCAGGAAGAGCCTCGCGTGATAGTACAGCTGCGGCCCCTTCTATCACCACAATACATATAAGATTGCATTTTCCTCTCTTGAAAGTGGTACTTGAGAAGCCATCAAGCATAGTGCTCGCGACGCGCAGCGATATCCTGCGCCTCTACGATGATCCGGGCCATCCATGGGCAGGACATGCGATCGACACCCTGGAGGACAATGGGCTGCTGCCGCTCACGCTCTCAAGCCATGGAGCAGGCCACACGAATTTCCTCGCAGCGAACGTATGGATCAGCGGATGGGCGGGCCGCAACAGAGAGTCGTTCAAAGCAGGCTTCGACCCCCGGATCTATTCCGCCGAGATACGCTGCCTTGCGCAGGATATCGGCGCGGACATGGCACCGGTCTCCGACTCCAATGTGCTTGTATTCGGCAAGAGGGGAGCTACGTATTCAAGGCTCATCTACAACACGCTCGTGCACGGTACGACCGATAAGGACGACGGCGTCCCCGGATCCCATGGCTGGCGCACTCGAGGGCAATTCCGGGTTCCCCGCTACGTGCGCGAGCTCATGGAATATGATTGCTTCAAGGGCATGCCCGACCAGGACCAGCCAGGCCAAGATGCGCAGCGCCTCGGGCTCGCGCTCAAGGAGCGCGAGTGCAAATCGCGGGTGCTGCGAGGATACGCGCTCGCCCTGCTCGCCCACAAGCTTGAGTTCGATGGCGAGCGGATCAGCATCCCCAAGCAGCCTTCAAAGGACGCCGCCCTCGGCTGCATAGAGGATTTCACGACCGTGCTCAGCGGAGCGTACGGCCTCTGCTTCTCGGACAGGAACGCGCACGTCTACCATGTCGATGAGCGCGAGATCGGGCGGTGCCGCGATCTCGGCAGCGTCGTGCATGCAGGATGGGAAGGACGGGTCAAGCTGGGCCCCGAGAACCGCGAGCGGCTCGTCGACGCTGGCGTGCTCGCGCGCGTGAGGAACGGCAACGGCCCCAAGTACGTCGTCCCGGATCTCGTCGGCCTCGTGCGCGCGGACAGCCCGGGGTTCTCGCGCTACTAGCGGCCCGCGCGGCGGCAGATACCCTCAATCCTTAAGAGCCTGCCCGTCTTCCCCACCTGCATGCCCCAACGACAGCAGGAGGCGGTGCACGAGGGCTCCCTCCTCGAGGAGCTCGAGCGGGAGAAGCGCAGGCTCGAGGAGGGCGAGAAGAGGCAGCCCAAGCCCACCTTCGGCCATCGCCTCGCGGACAGGATCGCGAGCTTCGGCGGCAGCTGGACGTTCATCATCATCTTCCTCGTCTTCCTCTTCGCCTGGATGGCGCTCAACCTCATGGCCGTCGTGCAGGCATGGGACCCGTACCCGTTCATCCTCCTCAACCTCTGCCTCTCGACGATCGCCGCGATCCAGGCGCCCATCATCCTCATGAGCCAGAACAGGCAGGCGGACCGCGACCGCGAGCGCGACGAGATCGACTTCCGGCGCGACAGGCTCGACCTCAAGGTGGATCTCGCCGCGGCGAGGAGCATCGGCGAGCTGTGCGAGCGCGTCGGCAGGATCGAGCGGCATCTGGGCGTCGCGCAGCAGGCCGCGAGGAAGGGGAAGGAGGGCGGCGGGAAGCGGCCGGCACGCCCCGCTCTCCGCGCGCGCAAAGGGCGCCAGGGACTTGAGAAAGAATGAGGGAAAAAGAGTATCTCACATCGTGCCGATCTTCATCATCTTCGTGCCGCACTTCATGCACGTTCCCTTGACGCAGTCGCGCCCGTTCTTCATCTTCTCCTGCTTCGCGCCCTTCATCTCCGTGGAGCCCTTGCACTTCATGCAGTATCCTTGTACCATGCTGCCACCTCGCAGAACCGTCTCACTGGAAGAGGTAATATAAAAAAGAAGGGGCCGGATGGCCTATGCCGGGCGTCGACGGGAGCCTAGGGGCACATCGTCGGGCCCCAGCAGCTCTGCCGGGTCGTCACGATGTTCTTCCAGGGGCCTGCCGGGACCTGGCTCGCGTCCACCCACTGCCACGCCACGTTGTCGACGGGGCCGAGCGTGAGGTAGTCGCGCACCGCGGGCGAGACGTCGATGCCCGCCTTCCAGCCGAAGTCTGTCGTCGGCTGCGCGTTCGAGCCGAAGACGTACTGCCAGTCGTCGGTGGGTCCGGGTCCCGAGTTCTCGACCTGCGCGTAGACGGTCTTGCCGCCCTTCGTGATCCTGACCCAGCGGTTCTTGATCATCGACTCCTGCGATCCCCAGGACGACTTCTCGTTCGACCAGGGGACGACGCTGAACGCGTTGCTCTTGCGGCCCGCGTCGCCGTAGTCAGTGTACGGGATCGCGACGTAGAACGGGTTCTCCTTGGGCGTGAAGCCCGCGGGGTAGTAGCCGTTGCGGTTGTTCGGGTCGTCGTAGCCGCCGTAGTGCTCCTGCCACCACGTGTCCCACGCGCTGTCGTAGTTGTTCGTCCAGCCGGTGTCCGCGGACGGGCCCTGCCCTACCCAGAACGTCGTCGCGACGATGTTCGTCTTGAGCGGGTAGCTGCCGACGCTCGTCGGCGGGGGCGTCGTGGTCGGGGGCTGGCTCGGAGGCTGCGTCGTGCACGCCGCGCTCTTCGCGTAGCCGTCGTTCTGGATGCACGTCGTGCCGAAGCACACCTTGGGGGGCGTGCCCGTCGAGGCCTGCTTGTAGACCTCGAAGTAGCCGCTCTTGTCGCACGCGAGCGCGAGGATGCTGTTCGATCCGCTCGCGCACACGACGCTGCGGCAGCCGCTCTTGACGTCCGCCGTGATCGCGCCGCCCGAGCACGTGACCTGGGCGTTCATGGCGCTCGTGCTGCACGTCGCGGGAGCAGTGGATCCGCACACGTTGTTCTCGTCCGCCTGCCCGTTGCAGTTGTTGTCCTTGCCATCGCACACCTCTGCCGAGGGAACGCATGCGCTAGGCGTCGAGCACGAGTATTGCGCGCTCTTCGCGTAGCCGCTGCTTCCCACGCACGATCCGCCGAGGCAGACCTGGCTCACCGCGCTGCCCGACTGGGACTGCTTGTAGAGCTCGAAGTACTGCGCAGACTGCCCGTCGGGCTTGTCGCACGCAGATACCTTCATGTTCGATGATCCCGACGCGCAGACGATGGTGCGGCACGTGCCGCTCACCGTATCCTGCGTGATGGTGCCACCCGTACAGGTGGGCGTAAAACTAGCGACGCTCTGGCAGCTCGCGGCCCACGCCGATGAGGCGAGGACGAGCGCGAATGCAAGAAGCGCCATTGTTGTTACGGTTGTCTTTACCATGCGTCCCGGGGAAAACTCATATTATATCAATGTATATGTTTTTGCCCACTTTTCACGACGACGATTCGCAAGAAATGGTATGAGGAGGTGAGAGGATTTTTCGGGTTGTCGACGGGAAAAACATATGATCGCTGAAGGGGGTTCGATGCGGTCATTTCATCCGATTGTGGATCTTGCGAGGCTCGTCGAGAGAAAACGCGCTCAGCGGATGCGCTTCGCCTTCCTGAGATCCTTGAGCGCCTGGCGATAGCCCTCGTACCTCGCCACGTTCTCGCGCGTCATGCGCGCGACGCAGACGTCCTCGAGCAGGACGCAGTGCCGGTCGAGCTCCCTGCCCGCGTTCCTGCGGTCGGGCGCGTACAGCGCGTAGAGCGAGAGGCATTCCCTGTAGCCCTCCTTGAACTCGGGCGCGCCCTCGGGCACCGGATGCTGCGCGAGCGTCGCCGCGCGCGCCGCGGGATCCTCCTCGATGCTCTTCTTCGGGGGCCTCTCGCGCAGCGGGCGCTCGACGCGGTGCATGTGCCTCTTGGGTGCCATAAGGTACCGGCGTTCGCGCGGGATGTTATTGGTTTCGGTGCGCAGGCACAAGTCAGAAGCATAGGCATGAAGAAATAACACTGGATGAATAGGCAAAAGTCATATTCAAAAAATAGAAAATATTATTTGCCCCTGAGTTTTTTAATAAGTTCATAGCCAGGAATACCTAGAAT
>JAJPEB010000107.1 GCA_023252315.1 Candidatus Woesearchaeota archaeon
GAAGAGCGGCGCGATGATGCCCACCATCTCGTCCGCCTCCTTGTCCTTCGCGATCCCGAGCACCAGCACGCGACGGCGATCGAGCCGCTGGGCGAACCCGCGCAGCGCGCGCATGCCCGCGACATTGTGCGCGCCGTCCACGATCACGAGCGGCTCGCGCGAGACGACCTGCAGGCGCGCGTCCCAGCGCGCGTGCGCGATGCCCTGCCTGATCGCGTCGTCCGAGACCGCGACGCCGCGCGCGCGCAGCTCGAGCAGCGCCGCGATCGCGATCGCGAGGTTCTTGCGCTGGTGCGCGCCGAGCAGCGGGAGCGAGAGCTCGCCTTCCCATGCGCCTGTGATCTCCACCTTCTGCGCGTCGCCGGTCGACTCGGCGCTCCCCGCGCCAGGCGCTCCAGCATGCACCGTCTCGAGAGCGCGGACCATGACGCATCCGTTGCGCGCGCACGTCTCCCGGAGTATCGCGAGCACGTCCTCGTCCTCCTCTCCCGTTACGAGCGGCACTCCCGGCTTCACGATGCCCGCCTTCTCGCGCGCGATCTGCGCCGTCGTGTCGCCCAGGTGCTGCATGTGGTCGAGCGCGACGTTCGTGATCACGCCCACGAGCGGCACGATGACGTTCGTCGCGTCGAGCCTGCCGCCGAGCCCGACCTCGACCACCGCGAAGTCCACGTTCTCGCGGGCGAAATGCAGGAACGCGAGCGCCGTCGTGAACTCGAAGAACGTCGGCACGAGCTGCGCGCGCTCGCATGCCTCGCGCACCTCGCGCACGAGCGCCGCGAGCGCGCCATCGCCGATGGGCGCCCCGTCGATCGCGATGCGCTCGTTGAACGAGAAGAGATGCGGGCTCGTGTACCTGCCGACGCGGTAGCCCTGCGCCTGCAGCACGCTCGCGAGCAGCGCGACGACGCTCCCCTTGCCGTTCGTGCCCGCGACGTGCACGCTCGGGAACCTGCGCTCGGGGTTGCCGATCAGCTCCGCGAGGCGCACCATGTTCGAGAGGCCCAGCTTCATGCCGAAGCGCTGCAGGTCCTTGAGGTACGCGAGCTCCTCGCGGATGCCATCGTGCATGGCCTGGCGCGATGGACGAGCGTAGAAAAAGGTTTCGGCATGGCGCCGCAGGGTCCGTGGTCGGCGGCGCGCCTGCGGGGATTACCCGGCTTCTCCTCCGCTTCTTCTTCACAACAACACATATAAACCGCCCCGATGGACGGGCAGCGGTGGGGATGGCGACGCGATGAAGCAGTACCTTGACCTGCTCGGGCACGTGCTCGAGCACGGCACGCACAAGGAGGACCGCACGGGGACCGGCACGCGCAGCGTGTTCGGCTACCAGCTACGCTGCGATCTCTCGCAAGGCTTCCCGCTGCTCACGACGAAGAAAGTCTACATCAAGGCGGTCGTGCACGAGCTGCTCTGGTTCCTCTCCGGAAGCACGAACATCGCGTACCTCGTGCGCAACGACGTCAAGATCTGGAACGAGTGGGCGTTCCAGGTCTACCTCGAACAGAACCACCTCGAGCACGAGCATGCGCGCTACTCGAAGGAGTGGACGGAGCGCCTCGCGTGGTTCGTCGAGCAGGTCAAGAAGGACGACGCGTTCGCGCAGCGCTGGGGCGAGCTCGGCCCGATCTACGGCAAGCAGTGGCGCCGCTGGGAGACGAAGGACGGCACGGAGATCGACCAGATCCGCAACGTCATCGAGCTCATCAGGAACGACCCGACCTCGCGCAGGATGATCGTGAGCGGGTGGAACGTGGGCGAGATCCAGGAGCTCATCAAGGACCACAACCACGCGCCGCCGCCGTGCCACACGCTCTTCCAGTTCATGGTAGCCGACGGCAGGCTCTCGTGCCAGCTCTACCAGCGCAGCGCGGATGTCTTCCTCGGCGTGCCGTTCAACATCGCGTCGTACGCGCTGCTCACGATGATGGTCGCGCACGTGACGGGCCTCGAGCCCGGCGAGTTCGTCCACACGTTCGGCGACGCGCATCTCTACCGCAACCACCTCGCGCAGGCGCGCGAGCAGCTCTCGCGCGAGCCCCGCCCGCTGCCGCGCATGCGCATCAACCCCGCGGTCAAGGACATCGACGCGTTCACCTTCGGGGACTTCACGCTCGAGGGGTACGAGCCGCACCCGCCGATCAAGGCGCCGATCTCCGTATGATCACGATCATCGCCGCGATGACGCGGGATCGCGTCATCGGCAACGGCAACGCGCTGCCGTGGCACCTGCCCGAGGACCTGCGGCACTTCAAGAGGATCACCGCAGGCAACACCGTGCTGATGGGGCGCAAGACGTTCGAGAGCATCGGCAAGCCGCTGCCCCGCAGGCACAACGTGGTCGTGAGCGCGACGATGGCCGCGACGCCGGGCGTCGACGTATGCGCGAGCGTGGACGAGGGGCTCGCGAGGGCGCGATCCTACGGGAAGGAGGTCTTCGTCATCGGCGGTGCGCAGGTGTACCGGCAGGCGCTCGCGCGCGCGGACAGGATGCTCATCTCGCACGTGAGGGACGCGCACCAGGGGGACACGCGCTTCCCCGAGTTCGACGCGGCGGAATGGGAGATCACGCACCGAGAGGACCACGGGGAGTTCGAGCTCGTGGAGTACAGGAGGAGAACCGCATGACAGCCAAGCTCAAGCAGCACGATCCCGAGATCGCGAGCGCGATCGCGAACGACCTCAAGCGGCAGCAGAGGAACCTGCTGATGATCCCGTCGGAGAACTACGCGAGCGAGGACGTCATGGAGGCGACAGGCAGCGTGCTCGCGAACAAGTACAGCGAGGGCTATCCCGGCAAGCGCTACTACCAGGGCAACGAGTTCGCGGATGTCGTCGAGAACGCGGCGATCGAGCGCGCGAAGAGGCTCTTTGGCGCCGAGCACGCGAACGTGCAGCCGTACTCGGGCAGCCCCGCGAACGCGGCGGTGTTCCTCGCGTTCCTCAGGCCCGGCGACACGTTCATGGGCTTCGAGCTCAAGTGCGGCGGCCACCTCACGCACGGCAGCCCCGTCAACTTCTCGGGCCTCATCTACAGCGTCGTGCCGTACGGCGTCGACGAGAAGACCGAGCGCCTCGACATGGAGGAAGTGCGCAGGCTCGCGCGCGAGCGCAAGCCCAAGCTCATCATCTCGGGCTCGACCGCGTACCCGCGGCAGATCGACTTCAAGGCGTTCCAGGAGATCGCCGAGGAAGTGGGCGCGATCCATCTCGCGGACATGAGCCACGTGTCGGGCCTGGTCGCCGGCGGCGCGCACCCGAGCCCGTTCCCGTTCACGGACGTCGTGATGACGACGACGCACAAGACCCTGCGCGGGCCCCGCGGCGCGATGATCCTGTGCAAGGAGAAGTACGCGAAGCAGATCGACAAGGCGGTCTTCCCGGGCAGCCAGGGCGGCCCCCACGACCACACCACCGCGGGGATCGCGGTCGCGCTCAAGGAAGCGCTCGAGCCCGGCTTCAGGGACTACGCGCACCAGGTCGTCGCGAACGCGAAGGCGCTCGCGCACGCGCTCACGGAGCACGGCATCAGGCTCGTGACCGGCGGCACGGACAACCACCTCATCCTCATCGACCTGCGTCCGATGGGCATCGGGCTCGGCAAGCAGGCGGCGGTCGCGCTCGAGGCGGCAGGCGTCATCACGAACTGCAACACCGTCCCGTACGACCCGAGCACTCCGTTCAAGCCATCGGGCGTGCGCATCGGCACCCCATCGCTCACGACGCGCGGCATGAAGGAGCCCGAGATGCGCATGATCGGCGAGTGGATGGCGTCCGTGCTCAAGGGCATGGGCGACGCGCAGCTGCAGGCGCAGGTGCGCGCGAAGGTCGAGGCGCTGTGCGAGCGGTTCCCGATCTACGAGGGCCTGGGCAAGTGAGCGGGGGCGCATGAACCGCGAGAGGCTTATCGGGGCGATAGAGGGATTCGTCAAGGGCACGCTCGCGGGCAAGGGCCCGGGCCACGACTGGGCGCATATCGGGCGGGTGCGCTCTACTGCGTTGCGCATCGCGCAGGCGGAAGGGGCGGACCCGTTCATCGTCGAGCTCGCAGCGCTGCTGCACGACATCGCCGACCACAAGTTCCACGGCGGCGACTACGAGCGGGGCGCGCAGGTCGCGCGCGGGTTCCTCTCAGGGCAGGGCCTCGGCGAGCAAGAGACCGACCGCATCTGCGCCATCGTGCGCAGCGTCTCGTTCTCGAAGGGAGACGTGCCCGCGACGATCGAGGGGAAGTGCGTGCAGGACGCTGACAGGCTCGACGCGCTCGGCGCCATCGGGATCGCGCGCTGCTTCGCGTACGGGGGCGAGATCAACGAGCCCCTCTACGACCCCTCAGGAAAGGCAGGCACGCTCAGGCACTTTCACGACAGCGGCTCGCCTGCACACGGCCTGTTGCTCGACG
>JAJPEB010000108.1 GCA_023252315.1 Candidatus Woesearchaeota archaeon
AAAACCTGCGAGGGACCCGCGGAAATCCTCGAGATTTCCGAGGTGCCGGGAACTCGCAAGTTCCCGAGCAGAGCAGTACCAACTCCGCAGCGCTGCGATAGCCATCAGCGATGGGAAGAGAGAAAGAAAAAGCAGAACAAAAGAAACGAGACTCACGCCGCGATCTTCTCGGCCTTCTTCTTCGTCTTCTTGATCTCCTTCTCGAGGTCGAGCTCGGAGAGCAGCTCCTTGTAGCGGTTGCGGATCGTGACTTCCGTCACGCCCGCGACGTCGGCCACCTCGCGCTGCGTGCGCTTCTCGTTGTTGATCAGCGCGGCGACGTAGAGCGCGGCCGCGGCGATGCCCGTGGGGCCCCTGCCCGACGTGAGCTCGATCTCCTGCGCGGACTCGATGATCTCGACCGACTTGCTCTGCGTCTCCGCGGTCAGGTTCAGCGCGCTCGCGAACCTCGCGATGTAGTCCGCGGGGTTGCTCGGCAGGATCTTGATGCCGAGCTCGCGCGTGATGAAGCGGTACGTGCGCCCGATCTCCTTCTTCTCGATGCCAGACGCCTCCGAGAGCTCATCGAGCGTGCGCGGCACATCGTGCCTGCGGCACGCGGCGTAGAGCGCTCCCGCGACGACGGACTCCATGCTGCGCCCGCGCACGAGGCCCTTCTGGACCGCGAGCGTGTAGACGCGCGACGCCTCCTCCTCGACGGAGCGGGGCAGCTTGAGGTAGCTCGAGACGCGCTTGAGCTCAGCGAGCGCGAGCTTGAGGTTGCGCTCGATCGCCGTCGAGATGCGTTGCTGCCACTTGCGCAGCCTGAAGAACTTGTTCTTGTCCTTGACGCCGAGCGAGTAGAGGTCGCCCTTGCGCCCGACGTCGGTGCCGAGGCCCTGGTCGAACTGCGTGTACGACATCGGCGCGCCCGTGCGGCGCTTGCGCGCTGCCGCCTCTGCGTCGAACTCGCGCCATTCCTGGTCGAAGTCGACGAGCTTGTCCTCGATGACGAGGCCGCACTCCCTACAGATGACCTCTCCTTTCTCCGTGTTGAACCAAAGGTTCATACCCCCGCATTCAGGGCACTTCTTGACAAACGACACGTTATCTCCCCCCAATCGTCGTCCTGCCGCGCTAGGCGGCTTCGCTAATTTTAAAAAGGTTGTGTACCCAGCACTTATATACTTTTCGGTCTTTTCCGTCGAAACCACTCGCAAGAGAAGACGGAAACAGGCACCCACCGCAGAATCTTTATAAAGGGCCCTCTCCGTAGCGCACGCATGGCGCAGGGGAGGAGCAGGAAGGGCCAGGCGTTGTCCGTCGATCTCGTCATCGGGGTGCTGATCTTCCTCGTCGCGCTCGGCGCCATCTATTCGCTGCTCGGGAGCAGGCAGCAGGAGGACCCGACGCCGCTGCGCATCGAGTCCGAGGTCATCGCGACGATCCTCACGAGCAACGCGAGCAGCCAGCAGCTCCAGGTCGCGGACAACAACCAGCTCAGCATGGACCAGCTCGGCATGCTCGCGCACCAGGCGCAAGGCGACTACGGCTCGCTCAAGGAGCAGCTCGGCATCAAGAACGAGTTCTGCATCTACCTCCAGGACGACCAGGGCAACCTCGTCTACATCCGCGACCAGAACGGGACGAGGTACTCGGGCATCGGCTCGGGCAGCGACGATCTCAACGTCAGCGGCGTCGAATGCGGCCGCCCAGTCAAGTAGCGCCATGGCAGCGCTCGCCGTGCTCGCGTTCCTCTTCGTCATCTACGTCGCGTTCCTTATCGGCAGGCGCGTCGCGCAGGAAGTGCCCGACGAGATCGGGCCCGCGCGCAAGTACGTGCGCATGGCGCCTGACGTGCTCACGCTCATGATGGCGGGGCTGCTGCTCGCGCAGGAGCGCAGCGTGCCTCTCGCGGTCGCGGCAGTGGTCGCGCTCGCGGCGCTGCGCGCGACGCTGCCGTCCGCTGCCGCATGCGCGCTCGCGAGCGGCCTCGCGCTCGCCCTCGCGTTCTTCTCCGCGCCGTCGCTGCTCGTGCCGCTCGGCGTGCTCTGCCTCGCGCTCAACTACCTGGTGGGCGCGCTCTCGGGCGACATGAAGGATGCCGCGCGCGTGGGCGCGCTGCAGCCCGCGGCCGCGGGGATGCTCCTGCTCGCGCTCCGGCTCGTCCTCTGAGCGCGCGCCTGCCCCGCGCTAGGCGAAGAACAGCGCTGGCGCGTCCGTGATGAGCCCGTCGACGCCGCGCCGCTTGAGCAGCGATCCCGCGAGCTTGTGGTGCACGCCGAACCCGGCGAACGCCTGCACGCTCGCGAGCGGGATTCCCTCGAGATCCTCGAAATAGCCCTCCTGCGGCGCCGCGCGCAGCGAGAGCCCCGCGTCGAAGCTGTGCCGCGCGTTGTAGCGCAGCTGCACGCCCTTGCGCGAGAGCGGCCGGTGCACCTTCGCGCCCGCGCCCGCGCGCCGCAGCGGTGTGGGCGAGTACGAGAGGCCAAGGCGCAGCGAGGGATCGAGCCTGTGCGCGCGGCGAAGCGTCTCGCGCTCCCATGCGAGCAGCACGATGCGATCGTGCGCGCCGCTCGCGCGCAGCAGCGCGAGCAGCGCGCGCTCCTCCCCCTTGTCCTGCGCGCTGAGCAGCAGCTCCTTGCCGTCGCCGAGCGCCGAGAAGAGCGCGAGCACCGTCTCGAGCGAGAGCGCGTCCTCGCCGAGCGCCGCGAGCGTGCGCGAGTGCAGCCTGCGCACGCGCGCCTCTTCCGTGCGCCGCGATATGCCCGCGCACACCGCCCACTTGAGGTCTTTCGTGAGCCACGCGTCGATCGCGATGCCGTCCGCACGCGAGGCGAGCGCCGCGCGTATCGCGCGCACGCTCTGCTCGGGGAAGCCGAACCCTCTCGCGCGCTGGGAGTAGATCCTCATGCCCGGAACGTGTGCCTGCGCCGCGCGAACTCCTCGATCCTGCCGTCAGTTACCCGAACGCCCTCCTTCGCGAGCAGCCGCTCCTTGCGGCCGATCTCGCTCCCGTGCGCGCAGCCCGCGAACCCGCCGATCGTGCCGTCGCTGCGCACCACCCTGTGGCAGGGCACCTCGGGCGCGAACGGGTTGCGCCGCATCGCCTGGCCTATCGCGCGCGGCGAGCGCACCCCGACCGCGAGCGCGAGGTCCTGGTACGTCGTCACCTTTCCCTTTGGCACCTTCCTCAGCGTGTCGTACACCGTGCGCTGGAACCGCGTGACGTTGCCAGTATCCTTCATGCCATCGCTGCCCTTCATGCGAGCGCCTCCTCGACCGCGGCCTCGAGCCGCGCGAACTCCTCATCGGAATATCCTTCCTTGTACGCGCGTGCCAGGTCGCGCAGCAGCGCGTGGCCGATCGCCATGCCGCGTGCCTCGAGCGCCTCGCGCATCCTGCCCGAGCAGAGCCACTGGCAGCACTGCGTCACGTTGCGCGGCCTGAGCGACCTTCGCGCGCGCTCGAAGTCGATCTGCACCGGCACGCCCGCGCGCACGAGGATGTGCTTGTACGGGTGCGTCATCTCCCCCTTCTCGAGGCCGATCGCGTCGAGCGTGCGGCACTCGCGCAGCACCGCGAGCAGCGCGCGCGCGATCTCCCCGCGCGACGCCGTGCCCATCCAGTCGAGGATCTCCTCGCCGTCCACGAACTCGCGCACCATCGCGCCGCCCGACATCCCGATGAGCGCGGGCCCGATGCCGTGCGCGTTCGCGAGCGCGAGCATGCGCGCCTCGCCCGGGATCGTGTCGAGCGCCGCGCGCGGGTTGCGCTCCTTCACGAGCACCTTCCTGCCTGCGAGGCGTGCCGTGTACGCGATGCCGCGCTTGCCGTGCGCGAGATACTCCTTGCCCTCGAGCCTCGTGCCGGGCGTCATGCGTCATCGGCCCTCCGCAGCGCGTAGACGTAGAGCCGCTCGAAGAACATCGCGAGCTCCACGACCTGCTCCGCGCGGTAGCCGAGCGCCCTGAGCGCCGCGTCGACGCGCTCCTTGTTCGTGAGGCTCGAGAAGAGGAAGAGGATCTCGCCGCCTGGCGCGAGGTGCTCCCTCGCCGCGCGCAAGAAGCGCACGCTCAGCTCGTACCCTCGGGGCCCGCCGTCGAGCGCGAGCTCCCGCTCGTGCGCCTCGCCGTCGGGGAGATACGGGGGGTTGCACACGATCGTGTCGAAGCGCTGCGTGCGCAGCGCGGAGAAGAGATCGCTCTCGAGCGCGCGCACGCGCGTCTCTCCCTGCGCGGCAGCGCGCGCCTGCACGAACGTGACGGCCATGGGATCGATATCGGTCGCGACCACCTCGGTGACAGGGGGGCTCTCGAGCGCCGCGAACGCCTGGATGCCGGACCCCGTGCCCATGTCGAGCACGCGCCCGCGGGCGCGCTCGCGCACGACGTTCGCGAG
>JAJPEB010000109.1 GCA_023252315.1 Candidatus Woesearchaeota archaeon
ATCGAACGTCGCCGTCGCCGGCAAGCTGGAGCGCGCGCGCTCCCTTCCCGTCGATGGCCCCGTCGGAGAAAGGAACCCAAAGCCTTATAAGAAGCCCGCCCGGCGAGAGCGCCGCAGCGACGACGATGGCAGCGAGCGCACAAGAGCGGACGCAAGAGCAGCTTCTCGAGATCATCGTCCGCCAGGACGACGTCGGGTGGAAGGCGATCATCTTCGGGCTCATCGAGCGCGAGCAGATGGATCCCTGGGACATCGACATCTCGCGCTTGAGCCAGCGCTTCCTCGGCGAGCTCAAGAAGCTCAAGGAGATGGACTTCCGCATCTCGGGCAAGGTCGTCCTCGCGAGCGCGATCCTGCTCAAGCTCAAGGCGGAGAAGCTCCACGACGAGGAGGTCGCGGCGCTCGACAGCCTCATCCACTCCGTCGAGGAGCCGGTCGACCTCGGCCTCGACGCGCTCGGCATGCCGCTCGACGACGGGCCCGCCGCGCGCGCGGCGACGCCAAGGCTCACGCCGCGCACCCCGCAGCCGCGCATGCGCAAGGTCTCGATCTACGATCTCGTGGAGGCGCTCGAGGACGCGCTCGAGACGGAGGCGAGGCGCCCGCCTCGCATCGCGCCGCGCACGCTCGACACGATCGACCCTCCCGAGTCGCACGTCGACATCTCCGCCATCATCAAGGAAGTCTACGAGCGCGTGTACGCGCACTACGAGACGGGCCACGCTCCAGAGGGCAGCCTGCAGTTCTCGCACCTCGCGCACAGCGAGGACGCGCGCGACCAGGTGATGGCGTTCATCCCGCTGCTCCACCTCGAGAACGCGCGCAAGGTCGAGATGCGCCAGGAGCGGCACTTCGGCCCGATCAGCGTGCACCTGCTCGACAAGACGTCGCCTGAGGCGTACGTCCCCGAGCACGACGACACCGCGACGAAGGGCGCGGAGGCGGCGGTCGCGGGCGAGAGGCGCGCGCCAAAGGCGAAGGCGGCCAAGGGCGCGGGGAAGAGCCCGAAGGCCAAGGCGAAGTAGCGCCTCTCTCCGTCGACACCCCCACCAAACCTATTTAAAGCCACGCCAGTTCTCCGCGCCATGCACATCCTCAAGACGAACTTCAACGGGACGCCCAACGTGGGCCTCTACGGCTACGCGACGCAGCGCTACCTGCTGCTCGGCGAGCGCCTGACCGAGAAGCTCGAGAAGGAGGTGCGCGACGCGCTCGGCGGCATCGAGGTGCGCACGATGCGCGTCGCGGGCACGGGCATGCCCGGCCTCTTCCTCGCGGGCAACTCGAAGGCCGTCCTCGTGCCGAGCATCGCCTTCCCGCAGGAGCTCAAGATCCTGAGGGACCTCGGCATCCCGTACGAGGTCATCGAGACGAGCCAGACGTGCCTCGGCAACAACATCGCGTGCAACGACCACGGCGCGATCGTGAGCACCGACTTCAGCGAGCGCGAGTGCAAGCGCATCGGGCAGGCGCTCGGTGTGCCTGTCGTGCGCCTCGACATCGCGGGCCTCACGACGCCCGGCGCGTTCATCGTGCTCAACGGCGACAAGGGCATCGTGCACCGCAACGCGAGCGAGGCCGAGGTCGCGGCGATCGAGGAGGCGCTCAAGGTCACGCTCTCGCCCGCGACCGTCAATCTCGGCACGCCGTACCTGCACGCGGCGATCCTCGGCAACGCGCACGGCTTCGTCATCGGCGACGCGTCTGGCGGCCCCGAGATCGTGCACGTCGACGACGCTCTCGGCTACCTGGGTGGCGACGAGTGAGCCGCGCGCTCATGCTCAAGGCGGAGATGCTCAGCCACGAGCTCGAGGAGTGCGAGCAGCGCATGGCCGGGCTCGACGAGCAGCGCGCGCAGGCGGAAGAGCTCGCGGACACCCTCGTGCGCTTCGAGGGGCTCAAGGGCGGCGAGCGCCTGCTCGTGCCGCTCGCGACGGGCATCTTCGCGCATGCGACATGCTCGGGCGAGACGGAGCTGCTCGTGAACGTCGGCGACGGCATCCTCGTGCCGAAGTCGACCGGGCAGGTCCACGCGCAGGTCCACGCGCAGCTCGCGTCCATCGCGCTGCGTCAGGACGAGCTGCACGCACGCTTCGACGCGCTCCTCGCGCAGCTCGACGATCTCAAGGAACGCTTCTCGGAGTGACGATGTTCGGCTTCCTCAAGGACAAGCTCAGCCAGGCGATCAAGAAATTCTCGAAGTCCGCCGAGGAGGAGGTCGTCGAGCAGAAGCCCGACGACGACGCGATCGCGCGCGCGGCCGATCAGGAGAATGCGCAGGCGGCGAAGCCGGCGAAGAAACCCGCTCCTAGGGGCGCGCCCGCATCCATGCCGCCCAAGGCGAAGCCGCCCAAGGAGGAGGCGTCCCGGGCAGCACCTACGCCCGCGCGGATTCCCGCGAAGGAGACAGCGCCGAAGGCGGCTCCCGCGACGCAGCCGCGCAAGCCCGTCGCGAAAGCGCCTCCCTCGAGATCTTCCCCGGCGCGCGAGATCACCAAGGCGCCTGCGAAGGCAGCGCCTGCGGCCGCGAAGACCGCTCCTGAGAAGGCGGCTTCAGGGGCCGCGGAGAAGGGGAAGAAGCCCAGCTTCCTCGGCAAGCTCTTCGGCAAGCGAGAGGATGCAACTGAGAAGGGCCGCGCAGCGGAGACGCACGCACAGGGTCCGGCAGAGGAGCGGCGCCTCGAGCGGGAAGAGCCTCTCGAGCGCAAGGAGGAAGAGGAGACGATCGTCGAGGAGGAGCGCGTGCCCGAGCCCGCGGCTCCCGACGGGGAGATCCTGGAGCCTGCAGAGGAAGAGGGGCCGGAAGAGGAGTCGGGCGATCACGAGGAAAAGGTCGCCGACGAGGAAGAGGAAGAGCCCGAGGCCGCGCAGGAGCCGCAAGGGTTCTTCGGCAAGCTCAAGGAGGCGTTCACGAAGAAGACGCTCTCCGAGGAGAAGTTCGACGAGCTGTTCTGGGAGCTCGAGGTCGCGATGCTCGAGAACAGCGTCGCGGTCGAGGTCATCGAGAAGATCAAGCAGGACCTCAAGGATGAGCTCACGTCCGGCAAGGTGTCGCGCCTCGGCATCGACGAGATGATCGCGCGGCGATTGCGCCAGTCGATCGAGGAGCTCTTCTCCGTCGGCCCGTTCGATCTCGTCGAGCGCGCGAAGGTTGCGCCCAAGCCGTACCGCATCTGCATCATCGGCGTGAACGGCTCGGGCAAGACGACGACGCTCGCGAAGCTGATCCGGCTCTTCCAGAAGGGCGGGATGTCCGTCGTCGTCGCCGCGAGCGACACGTTCCGCGCGGCAGCGATCGACCAGCTGCGCGAGCACACGGACAGGCTCAGCGTCAAGCTCATCTCGCAAGGCTACGGCGCGGACCCCGCGGCCGTCGCGTTCGACGCGATCGAGCACGCGAAGGCGAAGGGCGCGGACGTCGTGCTGATCGACACTGCCGGGAGGCTGCATTCCAACACCAATCTCATGGCGGAGCTCGAGAAGGTCGTGCGCGTCGCGAAGCCAGACCTCAAGATCTTCGTCGGCGAGGCGATCACGGGCAACGATTGCGTCGAGCAGGCGAAGGTGTTCGACAAGCTGGTCGGCATCGATGCGGTGATACTCGCGAAAGCGGACATCGACGAGAAGGGCGGCGCCGCTATTTCCGTTTCTTACGTCACGGGGAAGCCTATCCTGTATCTGGGGACGGGGCAGACGTACGATGATCTGGAGCCGTTCGACAGGGAGAAGGTGATCGAGGCGGTGGGGCTGTAGCGTGATGGAGATGAAAGACCTCGGGGATGCGGTGGCAGTCGCGCTCATGAGCGCAGGATGCGGCGCCATGGCCGAGGCAGGCGTGCGGCACCTCGCCCTCCCCGCGGTTTCGCGCTCCGGCCTTCACTACACCACGAAGATGCGTATCCGCGCATGCGCGCCGACGCTCAACTCCTTGCTGTTTCCCGTCACGGTCGCCGCATGGCAGGGCTACGAGGCGTTCCAGGAGAGAGACGGCGCAATGCTCGCGACAGGGCTCGCGTTCGCGCTCGGGTATTCGCTCGCGGTGAGGTCCTATGACCGGATATCGGCAGGCATACGGAACTACTTGCGCTGAAGGCGAGAGAAAAACAGAGGCACACTATGGCAAACCCCCACGCAATTCTCAAGACCACCAAAGGCGACATCGAGATCGAGCTCTTCCTCGACACAATGCCGCTCACCGCGGGCAACTTCAAGAAGCTCGTCGAGCAGAAGTTCTACGACGGCACGATCTTCCACCGCGTCATCCCCCGCTTCATGGTCCAGGGCGGCGACCCCACGGGCACCGGCATGGGCAGCCCCG
>JAJPEB010000110.1 GCA_023252315.1 Candidatus Woesearchaeota archaeon
TCTTCGACATGTTCTCGGGCGGCGGCTTCGGGCGCGGGCAGCAGCGCGCCGTGCGCGGGGACGACCTGCGCTTCGACATCGAGCTCACGCTCGAGGAGGCAGCCGAGGGGGTGCGCCGCGAGATCAGGCTGCGCAAGCGCGTCGCGTGCGAGGCCTGCAAGGGCAAGGGAGGCTCAGGGGCGCGCGAGTGCGCGACGTGCAAGGGCAAGGGTGTCGTGCGCCAGACCCGGCAGACGCCGTTTGGCGTCTTCCAGACGAGCGGCACGTGCAGGGCCTGCGGCGGCGCGGGCGAGACGATCGAGCGCGTCTGCAAGACCTGCGAGGGAGAGGGTGTCGTGCTCGAGACGAAGGAGCTCGGCATCGACATCCCCAGGGGCGTCGACCACGGCACGCGCGTACGCGTGACTGGCGAGGGCGACGCGGGGCCGAGGGGCACCTCTCCGGGCGACCTCTACCTGTTCATCCACCTCAAGCCGCACGAGCTCTTCCGGCGCGAGGGCAACGACATCCACCTCGACGCCCCCATCAGCTTCCCGACCGCGGTCTTCGGCGGCGATATCAAGGTCCCGACGCTAGACGGCGAGGCGAAGGTGAAGATCCCGTCCGGGACCCAGACGCACACGGTGTTTCGCCTGCGCGGCAAGGGCGTGCCCGACATGCACTCGCATGTGCGCGGCGAGCAGTACGTGCGCGTCATGGTCGAGACGCCGGGCAAGCTCACGAAGAAGCAGGAGGAGGCGCTCAAGGAGTACGCGCAGATCTCGGACAACGAGCCGCACAAGGGCCTCTTCGGCAAGATCAAGGAGCGGTTCTCGTAGCGGGTCTCGGCCCAGGCACCCGCTCGTCCACGATCCGCAGCGGCGCTTGCGTCTTGCGCTGCTCGTACCTGCACAGCGCGCCGAACCCGGACCTCATCGCGATGGGCACGCAGGCATAGATGGCGCTTTCCACATACTCTCCGCGCACGAACGCGTCTGCGATAGGGAAGGCCCACGTATAGGTTCCCACGTCGAGCATCGTCGCCACCATCCCGCTCGCCGCGTCGGTGCCAGGATGGTACCTGAAGTGTCTCGCCCATTCGCGCGCATGGATCTGGACTCCCGAGCGGTGGGGGATGGATTGCATCGAGCGTTCAGCGTACGCATCGAGCGTGCGCGCAGCACCGTGCAGCGCAGTGCGCATCCGCGACCAGCGCACACACAGCATGCCCGGGAGCTGGTCGAGCGAGGCGCGTGCGAGGGCGCGCAGCGCGGGCTTGGTGTCCATAGCGTACGGGACCGCGGGGGAAGTAATAAGGATTTCTTTCTCTCCCGCCTTGAATAGGGGCTTTCCCCTCTCCTTACTTCTTCGCGATCGAGAGCAGGTGCCTCGCGTACGCATTGAGCCCCTGCGCGAGATTCGCCGAGCGCACCTGGATGAAGACCTGGTCGAGCGAGATGGAGATGAGCGTCTTGTCCTTGTAGACGATGAAGACGACGGGGGTGAAGAGGTCCGCGCCCACGTAGGCGACCTTCGTGAGGGGGTTCTTCGCAAGCCTCTCGCCGACATCGCGCGCGAGCTCGTTCACGATGACCGTGCACCTGATGCCGCGACTCGCGCGATCCTCGTGGAAATGGACGACGAAGCGCTCGAACGCGGGCTCGAACCTCGAGATGCCGATGACAGCGTACTCGTCGCCCTTCTTGAGCGTGCGCAGGATATCGCCGAATGCGGTCCTGCCCCCCTCCATCCCCTTGAAGACCTGCGTCTCCGAGCCCATGCCCGCGAGGCTGCGCGCGATCTCGAGCTGCGGGATGAGCTTCTTCACGGCGGCTTGCTGGGACTCCACGGCCAACCTCTTCTCCTCCGCATAGTCAAGCAGCCGATCCGGGGGAGCCGACTCGTAGTGGCGCACCCCGGAGCGCACCACCTGCGAGACGAGCCCCTTCTGCACGAGCTTGTCGAGGAGCTCGTAGACCTTGCTCGACGCGACGCCCGCCCTCTCGACGATAGGGCCTTTGGTGGCCGAGCCGAGCTCGAGCGTCGCGAGGTAGACCTTGATCTCCCCGTCGGTGAGGCCGAGATCGCGCAGCGGGGCGAGGTCCATGCTGTCTTCTTCCCACGCATCGTATTTAAATTCTTCTATAGTTCCCCCCTTATGGGGGGCCAATTATTAAGAATTGTAGTTACTATAAAGTGGTTCATAAGAGGTGAGCCAATGACGAAAACTATTGCCCTTGCATACCGCATCAACGACCTGTTTGAGGGGACCGTCCCCGAGTTCGCGAAGCGCCTCGAGCAGGACGGCTACGACGTGCTGCATCTTCCGTACAGCCGCGAAACGACTCCGCAGCAGATTAGGCAAGACATCGAGAGCAGGGCATCGACACTCGAAGGTAGGCTTGCGGTCACCGACGGGACCGTAGGACTGGAGCTCGTGAACGCAAAGACGAAGGTGCGGGCTCTTGGCACGGGGGGTTCCGAGGTGTGCTTTGAGCGGGTAGAGCCTCGCGACGCTGCGCACGCGCTCTCGTACCTTGACGGCCTTTTCACGAGAGCAGCCACCAAGTACTGCGGACTCCCGAACCCCACAAATAGCGACCTCCACGTAGACAGGGCGCGATTCGTGCAGGATCTCGCGGGCTTGACGCGGGAGATCGCAGGGCGTAACGGAGCGCCGGACAAAGTGTACGTGATGACCGACAAGCTCGCAGACCACGGGCCCTTCAACAAGCCATATGGGAGCAACGACGACCGCACAAATGCAGCGCAGATCGTCAAGCAAGGGCTTGAGGAAGGAGGGGTGCCTTCGGACCGCATCGCCATCGTAGAAGAATGGCAGCGTCGCTCCGTGAAACTAACGCCGGGAGAGCAGACGTGGTTCGTCGCCGACAGGCACTCGCGCGAGTCCAAGTACGATGATTCGCCCACCTTCAAGTGCCTGCCGCTCCCGCTCTCGAGCCTGCGCTACAAGGCGATGACCAAAGGCCTGATCGAGAGCGGGCAGCCTCCGGCAGAGGGGATCTACAGCATGCTCAAGGCGGATATCGCGAAGTAGTCAGAAGTCTTCCGGTTCCTTTTTTTGTTCTTGTTGTCTCTCATTATCCTCTGGAACTCCTCGTCGGCATTTCTTTCCTCCTGCGCTCAAGTCTCCTCTACGCAGCTAAAGAAAGAGACTTATTGAAGAAAAGAAAGCGAGGATTCCGAAAGCACCTACGAGCTTATGAAATGCGATTGGGCGAAGCTCTCAAGAATCATGTTCTTTTTCTCTTATTTCCCGATTTCTTTCCTGAAGTACGCCACCGTCTCCTTGAGCCCTTCCTCGAGCGTGACCTGCGGCTCCCATCCCAGCGTCGCCTTCGCGAGCGCGATGTCGGGCTTGCGGCGCACCGGATCGTCTTGCGGGAGCGCCACGTGCACGATGCGCGAGCGCGATCCCGTGAGGGCGAGCACGCGCTGCGCGATCTCGAGCACGGTGCGCTCGTCAGGATTGCCGAGGTTCATCGGCCCAGTGGCGTCGGACTCCATGAGCGCGATGAGCCCGCGCACCATGTCCGAGACATAGCAGAACGAGCGCGTCTGGCTCCCGTCGCCGTAGACCGTGAGGTCCTCGCCCGCGAGCGCCTGCACGATGAAGTTGCTCACGACCCTCCCGTCGTCGGGGGCCATCTGGGGCCCGTACGTGTTGAAGATGCGCGCCACGCGCACCTGCGTGCCGTGCGCGCGCAGCCCGTCGAAGCAGAGCGTCTCCGCGACGCGCTTGCCCTCGTCGTAGCACGCGCGCGGCCCGATGGGGTTGACGTTGCCGCGGTACGTCTCGCGCTGGGGATGCTCGAGCGGGTCGCCGTAGACCTCGCTCGTCGACGCCTGCAGCAGGCGCGCGCGATGCGCGCGCGCGAGCTCGAGCAGCGCGATCACGCCGACCGTGTTCGTGCGCACCGTATGGAACGGGTCCGCCTGGTAGCGCGGCGGGCTCGCGGGGCATGCGAGGTTGTAGATGCGCTCGACCGGGCCCTCGATGCGTAGCGGCTCGGCGATGTCCTGCCTCATGAACGAGAATCCCGCGTGCGCACGCAGGGCGCGCACGTGCGCTTCGCTTCCCGTGAGCAGGCTGTCGACGCAGATGACGCGCTCGCCGCGCGCGAGCAAGGATTCGCACAGGTGGCTGCCGATGAAGCCAGCCCCTCCCGTGACGATGTTCGTGCGCATGGGGCGACAATCGGCGGAGCGCTTATATGCTTATCTGCAGCGCAGTGGATTCCCTCAATGGAAACCACATATGGAAACCATTAAATATGGCTTTTCTTCACACAAGCATAGAATGATGGCGTCTGCGGGA
>JAJPEB010000017.1 GCA_023252315.1 Candidatus Woesearchaeota archaeon
ACCTCAAGAAGCTCCTCACCGGGCGCGGCGAGCTCTTCGCGATCCACGAGGGCAAGCCTGTGCTCGGCACCTGGGAGCGCATCCAGCTCGCGGAGTTCGACGGGCCGCGCGAGCGCGAGATCCTTGTCATCGTGCTCGCCCCATGATCGCGCGCGCGTTCTTCGGCAGGGCTGCGGAAGCGGTTGCGAAGGAACTGCTCGGCATGACGCTCGTGCACGATTCCCCTCAGGGGCGCACGGCAGAGCGCATCGTCGAGACGGAGGCGTACCATGAGGACGATCCCGCGAGCCATAGCCACAGGGGCCCGACACGGCGCAACGCCACCATGTTCGGCCCGCCAGGGCACGCGTATGTCTACTTCACGTACGGCATGCACCACTGCGTGAACGTCGTCACGGGGAGCGAAGGGGTGGGGCAGGGGGCGCTCATCCGTGCGCTCGAGCCGCTCGAGGGAATCGCTCTCATGCGCAAGCGCAGGGGCGTAGACGACATGCGCAGGCTCTGCGACGGCCCGGGGAAGCTCGTGCAGGCGATGGGCATCACGCGCGCGCACGACGGCGCAGATCTGCTGCGCGGGTCCTTGCGCATCGTGCGGGGGAGCGCGCCCGAGAGGATCATCGCGACGACGAGGATCGGGATCACGAAGGGCACCGAGCTTCCGCTGCGCTTCTATATCGCGGGAAGCCCGTGGGTGTCGCGGAAGTGAGGAGATCGGTCGCGGCCGGAATCCTCGCGCGCAACCCTTAAATATCCCCCGTCGTGCCTGCGCCCCGAGGAGGATGCGCATGAACACGTTCGTCGAGACGCTCGAGCAGGACATCAGGGCGAAGCACCTCTCGCGCCACCCGTTCTACGAGAGCTGGAACGCGGGCACAGTGAGCCGCGAGGCGCTGCAGGAGTACGCAAAGCAGTACTTCCACTTCGTGAGCCTCTTCCCGCGCCTGGTCAGCCGCGTGCACTCGAACACGCCGCTCGAGCAGGACCGCATCATGATCCTCGAGAACCTCATGGAGGAGGAGAACCCGCAGCTGCCGCACACGGAGCTGTGGATCCGCTTCGCGGAGGGCATCGGCGTGCCGCGCGACGCGCTCGCGTGCGAGCCCCTTCCCGAGACGCAGGCGTTCATGGACGAGCTCTTCGCGCTCGCGGACAAGAGCTTCATCGAGGGGTGCGCGGCGCTCCTCGCGTACGAGGGCCAGATCCCCGAGATCGCGACGCTCAAGAAGAAGGGCCTGGAGGAGCACTACGGCGTGCACGACGGGCGCACGCTCTCGTTCTTCGACGAGCACGGCGAGGTCGACATCGAGCACCAGAAGACGTGGAAGCGCATCATCGCGCGCCACGCGACGACGCCCGAGCAGCGGCACGAGGTGCGCGAGGCGCTGCACCGCTCGCTCGAGGCGCAATGGACGCTGCTCGACGGTATCCAGCGCGCCTACTGCGGCGACATGTAGGCGGGGCAGGCGGAGCATGGAAGATCCTGTCACGCACGAGGGGAAATGGTGGCGCCACCTCCTCTCCGTCCCGTTCATCTGGGGCATGGCGCTCCCGCTCTTCACGCTCGACGTCGGGCTCGAGATCTACCACCGCATCTGCTTCCCGCTCTACGGCATCCCGTGCGTCGTGCGGCGCAACTACATCCGCATCGACCGCCACAAGCTCTCGCGCCTCACGGGGCTGCAGAAGCTCTTCTGCGTCTACTGCGGCTACGCGAACGGCCTCATCCACTACGCGCAGGTCATCGCGGGCAGGACCGAGGAGTACTGGTGCGCGATCCAGCACGCGAAGTACCCCGGCTTCGTCCCGCCGCCCCACCACGCGGGCTTCGAGCCGTACGAGGGGAAGCACGGAGAGGACGCGAAGGAGTGCGGGAAATAGCGCGCATGCCCGCGCGTCGCACCCCGTGCCGGGATGCGCGCGCACCGTGATTCTCGTCAACCACAAACGCAAAACTATTTAACGGGGCCCCGGGCACGAAAGGCGCAGGGATGGGGACCAACTTCCTCTTGGTGGGAGGCGGTGCGAGAGAGCACATCCTGGCGCAGCAGGTGCGCAGGAACCCTTCGGCGGCGCTCTATGCGGCGATGCCGCACCGCAACCCCGGCATCGCCGCGCTCGCGAAGGGGATTTCGCTCACAGACCACAGGGATATCGACGCGCTCGTGCGCTTCGCGCTCGCCTGCGAGGCGGATCTCGCGTTCATCGGGCCCGAGGCATGGCTCGCCGCAGGGGCCGTCGACGCGCTCGAGGCGCACGGCATCCCGTGCGTGGGGCCTGCGATGCGCTTCGCGCGGCTCGAGACGAGCAAGGCGTTCGCGCGAGAGCTCCTCGAGAACTACGGCATCCCGGGCAATCCCGCGTTCAGGGTCTTCACGCAGGGCGCGCACAGCCATGAGATCGCGCACTATCTCGACCAGCTGGCGAAGCGTGGCGGCTACGTCGTCAAGGCGGACGGGCTGCACGGCGGCAAGGGAGTCAAGGTCGGCGGCGAGCACCTGGGCAGCGACGAGGAAGCGATCGCATACGCGCTCGAGTGCATCGCGACGGACGGGCGCGTCGTCGTCGAGCAGAAGCTCGAGGGAGAGGAGTTCTCGCTCATGGCGTTCGCGGACGGCGCCGCCCTCGCGTTCATGCCCTGCGTGCAGGACCACAAGCGCGCGCACGAGGGCGACACGGGACCGCAGACGGGCGGGATGGGGTCGTACTCGGACGCCGACCACTCGCTCCCGTTCCTCACCGGCGAAGACCTCGCGCAGGCGCAGGCGATCATGGGAAAGACGTGCGCGGCCCTGCGCGAGGAGGTCGAGGGCACGTATCGCGGCGTGCTCTACGGCGGCTTCATGGCGACGCGCGACGACGTGAGGCTCATCGAGTACAACACTCGCCTGGGAGACCCGGAGGCGATGAACGCCCTCTCGCTGCTCGAGACCGATTTCCTCGAGACGTGCCAGGCGATCGTCGCGGGCACGCTCGCGCAGCACCCTGTCTGCTTCTCGCACCAGGCCACGGTGTGCAAGTATGTCGTCCCCGAGGGCTACCCCGAGCGTCCGACCAAGGGGGAGATCCGCGTCGCGCAGTCTGCGCCCGCGCAGCGCTACGATGCGTCCGTGAGCCAGGACGAGGGCGCCCCCGACGGCGCCGTGCTCCGCATGGAAGGCTCGCGCGCGGTCGCGAGCGTCGGCGTCGCGGCAACGCTCGCGCAGGCCGAGCGCATCGCCGAGCAGGGCGCGCAGGCGGTGAAAGGCGATGTCTTCCATCGCGCCGACATCGGCACGGCGGCGCTCATCGAGAAGCGCTGCGCGCACATGCGGAGGCTGCGCGCATGAGCGCGACCCTCGCGACGCAGGATAGGCCCGCGCGCAAGGACGAGCTGCGGGCGCGCATGCACGCGAGACGCGCCAGATCAGGCATAGACGCCGCAGCGCGCGAGCGCATGCGCAAGAGCGCCCAGGCCTGCGCGCGCCTCGAGGCGCTCCCGGAGTTCACGCGCGCGCGCTGCGTCCTCCTCTTCCTGCCCATGCGCGGCGAGATCGACACCGAGCCGCTCGTCGCGCGCGCGCTCGCGGCAAAGCGCGTGCTGCTCCCCTATGTCGAGGGCGAGACGCTCAGGGCGGCGCGCATCGCAGGCATCGGCGACACTGTCATCGGGCCCTATGGCACGCGCGAGCCTGCACGCAAGGAGCCCGTCGCCACGGACGAGATCGACCTCGTCGTCGTGCCGGGCCTCGCGTTCGATCGCGCACGCAACAGGCTCGGCCACGGCAAGGGGCACTACGACCGCTTCCTGCCACGCCTGCGCGCGACGCGCATCGGGCTCGCGTTCGCGGACCAGATCGTCGATCGCATCGCGCACGAGGCGCACGACGTCCCCATGGACCTCGTCGTGACCGAGGAGGGCGTCATCGCATGAGCGCAGGCGGCGGCACGATCATCGACGGCAAGGCGATCGCCGAGCGCTGCAAGGAGCGCATCAGGGCGCAGGTCGCGCAGCTGCCCATGCCGCCGGGCATCACGGTCGTGCTCGTGGGCGACGATCCCGCGTCGAAGGTCTACGTGAGCATGAAGGAGGTCGGCTGCCGCGACGTCGGCATGCGCAGCGAGCAGGTCACGCTTCCCAAGGATGTCTCCCAGGAGCGCCTGCTCGCGACGATCGACCGGCTCAACGAGGACCCCGAGGTCCACGCGATCCTCGTCCAGCTCCCGCTGCCGGGGCACATCGACGAGGGCGCGGTGCTCGAGCGCGTGCGCCCCGAGAAGGACGTCGACGGGTTCCACCCCTGCAACGTCGGCCTGCTCCAGCTCGGCAAGGCGACGCTCGTGCCGTGCACACCCAAGGGCGTCGTGCGGCTGCTCGAGGAGAGCGGCGTCGCGATCGCGGGCGCGCACGCGGTCATCGTCGGCAGGAGCAACATCGTCGGTAAGCCCTTGGCGCAGCTGCTGCTCCAGCGCGACGCCACGGTCACCGTCTGCCACTCCCGCACGAAGGGCCTCGCGGCGCTCACGCGGCAGGCGGACATCCTCGTCGCGGCCGTCGGCAGGCCTGGGCTCATCACGGCGGAGATGGTCAAGGACGGCGCTGTCGTCATCGACGTCGGCGTGAACCGCGTGGAGGACGCGCACGAGAAGCGCGGCTACCGCCTCTGCGGCGACGTCGACTTCGCCCGCGTGCGCGAGAAGGCGCGCGCGATCACGCCCGTGCCCGGCGGCGTCGGCCCGATGACGATCGCGATGCTCATGGAGAACACGCTGCTCGCGGCGCAGGCCCAGCAGCAGGCGCGAGGGCGGGCGCAGCGCGGAGGCGCGCGATGAGCGGCACGCTGCGCGTCGCGGTGCTCGCGTCGACACGGGGCTCGGACCTGGATGCGCTGCTCGCGCCCGGCGACGGCTACGAGCTCGCGCTCGTCGTGTGCAACAAGGAGTGCGGCGCGCTCGAGCGCGCGCGCGCGAACGGCGTCGCGTCGCTGCTGCTCCCCTCGCAGGGCAAGGCGCGCGAGGAGTACGACGCGCAGCTCACGGCGCAGCTCGAGCGCCACGGCATCGGCCTCGTCGTCCTCGTCGGCTACATGCGCCTGCTTTCGCCCGGCTTCGTCGCGCGCTGGCGCGGCAGGATCATGAACATCCACCCGTCCCTGCTCCCCGCGTTCGCGGGCGGCATGGACGAGGACGTGCACGCGGCCGTGCTCGCGCGCGGCTGCAAGGTCACGGGCTGCACGCTCCACTTCGTCGACGAGGGCACGGACACGGGGCCGATCGTCGTGCAGGAGGCGGTGCCCGTGCGCGACGACGACACGCCGGGCACGCTCAAGGAGCGCGTGCAGGAGGCCGAGCGCCACGCGCTGCGCGAGGGCGTCGCGCTCTTCGCGCAGGGCAGGCTGCGCGTCGAGGGATCGAGGGTGAGGGTCGCATGAGCGGCGATAGCGAGAACGGAGGGGCGCTTCGCGCGGGCGACACGGTCCCCGTCGCCGCGATGGATGACGCGGGGCTCGCGCGCCTGCGCAAGCAGCACGGCCTCTCGCTCACGCACGACGAGCTGCGCCTCATCGCGACGAAGCTCGCGCGCGATCCCACGCTCACTGAGCTGCACATCTTCAACATCGAGTGGAGCGAGCACTGCAGCTACAAGAGCTCGAAGCGCATCCTCAGGTCGCTTCCGACGAAGGCGCCCAACGTCATCCTCGGCCCGTCGGAGGACGCGGGCATCGTCGAGTTCGCGGTCGTGGACGGCGAGCGCTACGGCGTCGTGCTGCGCCAGGAGAGCCACAACCATCCCTCGCATATCGTGCCGTACGAAGGGGCTGCGACTGGCGTCGGCGGCATCGTGCGCGACATCCTCTGCATGGGCGCGAAGGTCGTCGGCCTCTCGGACCCGCTGCGCTTCGGCAACCCCTCGCTGCAGAAGACGAAGTACCTCGCGACCACCGTGATCGACGGCATCGCGGGCTACGGCAACGCGATCGGCGTGCCGAACCTGTGCGGGGACATCGCGTTCAACGCCTCATTCGACGACAACTGCCTCGTGAACGTCGCGTGCCTGGGCATCGTGCGCGAGAAGGACATCATCCACAGCTATGCGCCGGAGGGGGCGGCCGGCTACGACATCGTGCTGGTGGGCAAGGCGACGGACAGCTCGGGCTTCGGGGGCGCCGCGTTCGCGTCGGTGACGATGGACGACGAGGCGCAGCACAAGAGCGCGGTGCAGGTCCCCGACCCCTTCCTCAAGAACGTCATCATCAGGGCATCGTACGCCGTCTTCGAGGAGGTGCGCGCGCAGGGCATCTCCGCAGGCTTCAAGGACTGCGGCGCGGGCGGCATCATGTGCGCGACGTCGGAGCTCGGCGCGAGCGGGGGCGTCGGCGTGCGCGTGGACATCGACAAGGTCCCGGTCTCGATGGAGATGCCCGCGTTCATGACCGCATGCTCCGAGACGCAAGAGCGCCTCGTGTGGATGGTTCCGAAATCCTTCACCCCGACGCTGCTGCGCGTCTACAACGAGGATTTCGCGCTGCCCGAGGTCGCGGAGCGCGCGCAGGCGAGCGTCATCGGCGAGGTCATCGCGCAGCGGGACTTCATCCTCGTCGCCGACGGGGAGGAGATCGCGCACGCTCCGATCGCGGAGGTCACCGAGGGCATCACGTACGAGCGCGAGGCGCGCGAGCGCACGCGCGAGGCGCGCGAGCCCGACCTCCCCGAGCCCGACGACTACGCGAAGGCGATCCTCGACGTGCTCGCCTACCCCGACGTCGCGAGCAAGGCGCGCGCGTACAAGCACTACGACACCGAGGTGCAGGGCATGGCGGTGATCCGCCCCGGCGAGGCGGACGCGGGCGTCATCAAGCCGCTCCCGGACAGCGACGCCGCGATCGCGATCAGCTCCGACTGCAATCCGCTCTACGGGCGCATCAGCGCGTACTGGTGCGCGGCAAACGCGGTCGCCGAGTGCATGCGCAACGTGGCGGCCGTGGGCGCGGTGCCGAGCGCGTTCACGAACTGCCTCAACTTCGGCAACCCGGAGAGGCCCGAGGTCCTCTGGGAGTTCACGGAGGCGGTGCGCGGGCTCGCGGACGCGTGCAACGGCATCCCGCACAAGCTCCACGGCGGCTGCGTGCCGATCGTGTCGGGCAACGTGAGCTTCTACAACGAGAGCACGCGAGGCACCGCGATCGACCCGAGCCCGCACGTCACGTGCGTCGGCATCCTCGACGACTACGCGAAGGCGATCACGATGAGGGTCAAGCGCGAGGGCAGCGCGCTGTGCCTGATCGGCCCCCGCAAGGACGAGCTCGGCGGCAGCGTCCACTACCAGCTCCAGGGCGAGCTCGGCGCGAACGTCCCGACGGTGGACTTCGCAGCGGCGACGCGCGAGATCCATGCGGTCATCGACCTCATCGGCGCTCGCCTCTGCCTCGCGTGCCACGACATCTCGGACGGCGGTCTCGCCGCGTGCGTCGCGGAGATGCTGCTTGGCGGCGAGGGCGACGGCGCCATCGGCGCGAGCCTTTCGTTGGAGGGCGGCCTGCGCACGAGCGCGCTCCTCTTCTCGCAGACGGGCGGCTTCGTGCTCGAGATCGCGCCCGAGCATCTCGCGCGCTGCGAGGAGCTGTGCAGGGATGCTGGCGTCGCGCTCACGCGAATCGGCGAGACCATCGCGGCCCCCGAGCTGCGCATCGCGCACAACCACAAGGCGATCGCGCGCGTCCCTCTCGCGAGGCTCGCGCATGCGTGGCTCACGGGCCTCGAGGAGGCGCTGCGATGAGCCATGTGCCCCGCATCGCGGTCATCCTCTTCCCGGGCACGAACGACCACGAGAACAGCCAGCTCGCGGCACAGGCGGCGGGCATGCGCGCGGACATCGTGCGCTGGAACGACGCTCGCGACCTCGCGGCGTACGACGGGTTCCTCCTCCCCGGAGGCTGGAGCTACGAGGACCGCATCCGCGCGGGCGTCATCGCCGCGAAGACGGAGATCATGGCGCGCATCCGCGCGCAGGGGAAGGCCGTGCTCGGCGTGTGCAACGGCGCGCAGATCCTCGTCGAGTCGGGCATGATCCCTGGGCTCTCGGGCAAGGTCGAGATGGCGCTCGCGCCCAATCGCAACCCGCGCATCGGCGGCTACTACTGCACCTGGACGCACATGCTGCCCGTCGGCACGTGCGCGTTCGCGACGAAGGGCGAGGCCGTCATCCGCATCCCGGTCGCGCACGGGGAAGGGAGGTTCGTGACGCGCGAGCCCGGGCTCATCGAGCGCCTGTGGCGCGACAACCAGGTCGTCTTCCAGTACTGCACCGCGGCGGGAGAGGTCGTCGACGCGTTCCCCGTGAATCCCAACGGCTCGACGCAGGCGATCGCGGGCATCTGCAACAGGGAAGGCAACGTGCTCGCGATGATGCCGCACCCCGAGCGCGCGAGCTGGATGCGCCAGGTCCCCGAGGGCGTGAAATCCGGCGACGCAGGCCCGGGAAGGACGGTCTTCGCGCACATGAAGGCGTTCATGGAGCGCGGCGCGAGAGAGACGCGCGCGGAGGCTGCGCGATGAGGACAGAGCTCTTCGTGCGGCTGCTCATCCCCGATGCGACGGCGATCACCGCCCTGCGCACGCTCAAGGCGATGCCCGGGTTCGAGGGGCTCGGCGCGCTCTCGCGCTACGACTACTACGCGCTCGAGTCCGGCGGCGACGTGTTCGCGCAGGCCGCGCAGTGCGACATCCTCGTGAACGCGAACAAGCACAAGGCGCTGCGCGCGCTGCCAGGCGACGGCGCGGCACGCGCCGCGCACCTGCTCGTGCGCGACCTCGGCGACGACGACGCGCTCATGCGCAGGCTCGCGGGCCTGGGTCTTCCCGTGACGCACGCGCAGCGCGGCGTGCTCTGGACGCTCGTCGCGCGCTCGGGCGACGCGCAGGCGCTCGCGCGCAAGGCGGCCGACGAGCTGCTGCACAATCAACACTACCAGGAATACGAGCTGCGGGAGGCGAGGCGATGAGCGGAGGCGATGATGCGATTACTGAAGGAATGGACAAGGGCGGCAATGCGGCAGCGCCGATGCGCGCGCTTGTCGTGTTCGGCTCGTCATCGGATGCGCCCGTCTACGAGCGCATCGCGAAAGGGCTCCACGATCCTATCGTCAAGGTGTGCTCCGCGCACCGCACGCCCGAGCTTCTCGAGCGCCTGCTCGCGCAGGAGCGCTACGACGTCGTGATCGCGGGCGCGGGGCTCGCGGCGCACCTGCCGGGCGTCGTCGCCTCGCAGACGATCAAGCCCGTGATCGGCGTCCCGGTCGAGAGCTGCTTCTCGGGCCTCGACTCGCTGCTCGCGATCGCGCAGATGCCGCCTGGCATCCCCGTGCTCTCGACCGGCGTCGGGCGCGAGGAGGAGGCAGTCTCGTTCCTCGCCGCGCTCGCGCGCGCGCAGTCGGTCCGCCCTGCGCCGCCCGTGCTGCTCGTGAACGAGGCGGGCGAGGGCGCGAGCAAGGCGATCGCGTCGTGCGCCGCGACGCTCGCGCAGCTGGGCGTCGCGCACGAGACGGCGCAAGCGCCGCGCGAGGGCTCGCTCTCGATCGTGTTCGCGCCGCTCTCGGCTCCGGCGCGAGAGGCACCTCTGCAGGGGCCCGCGATCTGCGTGCCTATCGCGAAGGACCCCAAGGCTGCGGATGCGCTCGCGATGCTCGCGCGCACGACACAGGGCCTGTGGGTAGGCATCGGGCGCGGCGAGAACGCCGCGATCGCGGCGGCGCAATGCCTCAACCGCGACGGCGCATATACCGCTGCGCTCACGCTCCACCGCCGAGAGATGCGGCGCAAGATCTACGCCGCGAACAAGGGACCTGCAGCGACGTACGCGCAGGCCGGCGTGCGCATCGACGCGGGGAACGAGGCGGTGGAGCGGATGCGGGCGTCGGTGCGCGCGACGCATGACGGGCGCGTGCTCGCAGACATCGGCCTCTTCGGCGGCCTCTACCGCCTCGACAAGGACACGTACGAGGACCCGGTGCTCGTCGCGAGCACGGATGGCGTCGGGACGAAGGTGCGCCTCGCGTCGCTCACGGGAAGGTACGGAACCATCGGCCAGGACCTCGTGAACCACTGCGTGAACGATATCCTCGTCCAAGGCGCATCCCCGCTCTTCTTCCTCGACTACGTCGCGGCGTCGCGCATCGATCCCGCGCAGGTCGCGCAGGTCGTGCAGGGCGTCGCTGCCGCGTGCAGGGAGAACGGCTGCGCGCTCATCGGCGGCGAGACCGCGGAGCTGCCGGGCGTGTACCGCAGCGGGGAGTTCGACCTCGCGAGCTGCGTCGTCGGCGTCGTCGAGCGCAAGAAGGTCGTGACGGGCGCGCGCATCGCGACGGGAGACGCGATCATCGGCCTCCCCTCCTCGGGGCTGCACACGAACGGCTACTCGCTCGCGATGAAGGTCCTGCTCGAGGACGAGGGGATGGCTCCCGACGCGCACGTGCCCGCGCTCGGCGCGACGCTCCAGGACGCGCTGCTCGCGGTGCACCGGAGCTATCTCGCGCCGGTCTCGCGGCTGCTCGCAGAGTGCGACGTGCACGGCATGGCGCACATCACGGGCGGGGGGCTCGTCGAGAACATCCCGCGCGTGCTGCCTGCGGGCATGGACGCGCGCATCGAGAAGGGATCGTGGGAGGTGCCCGCGATCTTCTCCCTCATCCAGCAGAGGGGCAACGTCGCGGAGGCGGAGATGTACCGCGTCTTCAACATGGGCGTGGGCTATATCGCCATCGTGCCGGCGCGCGAGCTCGACGCTGCGCTGCGCACGCTCGCGGACGCGGGCGAGCACCCGCGCGTCATCGGCACGATCGTCAGAGGGAACAAGGAGGTGCGGTTCGCATGATTCCGGAATCTGTCATCAAGGAGCAGCTCGCGCACGTGCTCGAGACCACGCGGTTCGAGGGCCTGGGCGAGCGGCACGAGGGCAAGGTGCGCGACTCGTACGTGCGGCACGGCAAGCGCATCATCGTGACGACGGACCGCGTCTCGGCGTTCGACCGCGTGCTCGGCTGCATCCCGTTCAAGGGCCAGGTCCTCAACCAGATGGCGGCGTTCTGGTTCGCGAAGACCGAGGGCATCGTGCGCAACCACATGCTCGCGCTGCCGGACCCCAACGTGATGGTGTGCCGCGAGTGCGAGGCGCTCCCTGTCGAGGCCGTCGTGCGCGCGTACAACACGGGATCGACGACGACGTCCGTGTGGCACCACTACAAGAACGGCGAGCGCAACTTCTGCGGCAACGTGCTGCCCGACGGCATGCGCAAGGACGAGCGCTTCCCGCGCCCGATCTTCACGCCGTCGACGAAGGCGCAGATGGGCGACCACGACGAGTCCGTCTCGAAGGACGAGATCGTGCGCCGCGGCCTGCTCACGCGCGAGCGCATCGACGAGGTGGAGCGCGTCTCGCTCGCGCTCTTCGCGCTCGGCTCGCGCCTCGTCGCGGAGCAGGGCATCATCCTCGTGGACACGAAGTACGAGTTCGGCCTCCTCGACGGCGAGCTCGTGCTCATCGACGAGATCCACACGCCCGACTCGAGCAGGTTCTGGCATGCGGACACGTACGAGGAGCTGCTCGCGAGAGGGGAGGAGCAGCGCAAGATCGACAAGGAGTACCTGCGCACGTGGCTCGCGCAGCAGGGCTTCCGGGGGGAGGGGCCGCTGCCGCATATCCCCGACGCCATCAAGATCGAGTCCGCGCGCCGCTACATCGAGGCGTACGAGCTCATCACGGGCGAGCCCTTCTCGGCGCAGCCAGGCGATCTCACCGGCAGGATACTCGAGCACCTGCGGCGCGCAGGGCACGGAGCGTGAGGGGATGACGACCGGCAAGGCGAACGATGGCGCGCTAGGGGACGCGCTCGGCAAGTACGACGCGATCAGCCCGCTCGACTTCCGCTACTACGGCTCCAACAAGGCGCTGTTCGCCGCGTGCCAGCCGTACCTCTCCGAGCGCGCGTTCGTCGCGTACCAGCTCGAGGTGGAGGCGGCGCTCGCGCGCACGCTCGCGGCGCACGGCCTCTGCCCGCAGGGCGCCGCGCAGGAGATCGCGGCGGCATGCGCGAGGGTCACCGCCGAGGAGGTCTACGCGGAGGACGCGCGTATCCGCCACGCGACGCGCGCGATCGTGAACTGCGTGCGCGCGAAGGTGAGCGACGCCGCGAAGCCGTACGTGCACTTCACCGTGACCTCGTTCGACGTCACGGACAGCGCGAACGCGGCGCGCTACAAGGCGTTCTCGCTCGAGGTCCTCGTGCCCGCGCTCGCGTCGCTCCAGGACGCGCTCATCGCGCTCGCGCTGCGCGAGAAGGGCACGGTCCAGATCGGCCGCACGCACGGCCAGCACGCGGTGCCCATCACGTTCGGCTACGCGATCGCGGAGTACGTCGAGCGCGTGGGCAACGCGATCCTGCGCATCGAGGCGGCGGCGAGGGGGCTGCGCGGCAAGGTCGCGGGCGCGGTGGGCTCGCACAACGCGCAGGCGCTCTTCATCGGCGATCCCGAGCGCTTCGAGCGCGACGTGCTCGCGCAGCTCGGGCTCGAGCCGGGCAGGCATGCGACGCAGATCGTGGCGCCAGAGCCCCTGCTGGGGCTGCTGCACGAGACGGTCGTCGCGCACGGCATCATCGCGAACCTCGCGGACGACATGCGCCACCTGCAGCGCACGGAGATCGGCGAGGTCGCGGAGGAGTTCGGCAAGGACCAGGTCGGCAGCTCCACGATGCCGCACAAGAGCAACCCCTGGAACTTCGAGAACGTGAAGAGCATGTGGAAGGAGACGATGCCGAGGATCGTCACGCACTACATGGACCAGATCTGCGAGCACCAGCGCGACCTCACGAACTCCGCGTCGGCGCGCTTCATCCCCGAGATCCTCGCGCTGGTCACCGAGTCGTCGATGCGCATGGCGACGCTCATGGGCCGCCTCGTCGTCGACAGGGAGCGCATCGCGCGCAACCTCGCGCAGAGCAAGGAGAGCGTGATCGCGGAGGCGCTCTACCTGCTGCTCGCGTTCCACGGGCATCCCGACGCGCACGAGGCGGTGCGGCAGAAGACGCTCGAGGCGGAGAGGACGGGCAAGACGCTCAGGGAGCTCGTGCCGGCGGACGAGGCGCTCTCTCCTTACTTCGCGAGATTCACGCAGGCGCAGCGCGAGACGCTCGCGCACCCGGAGACGTACGTGGGGCTCTGCGCTGCGAAGACGGAGCGCATCTGCGCGCACTGGAAGGCCGTGCGGGCAGGAGGGTTGCGCGATGCGTGAGCGGGCCGCGGGCGGCGCCGCATCGGGAGCGTCGCTCGCGATCATCGGCGCGCAATGGGGCGACGAGGGCAAGGGGAAGATCGTCGACCTCGTCTGCGACGGCTACGACCTCGTCGTGCGCTACCAGGGCGGCAACAACGCGGGCCACACGGTGCGCGTGGGCGACGCGACGTACAAGCTCCAGCTCATCCCGTCGGGGATCCTCAAGGGGAAGCGCTGCGTGCTCGGCAACGGGACCGTGATCGACCCCGAGGGCCTGCTCGCGGAGATGGACGCGCTCCCAGCCTCGTGCAGCAGGAAGGACATCCTCATCAGCGATCGCGCGCACGTCGTGCTCGCCTCCCACAAGCTGCTCGACTGGGCGCACGAGGCGCACGGCGGCGCAGGCGCGATCGGCACGACGCTGCGCGGCATCGGGCCCGCGTACGCGAGCAAGGTGCGCCGCGCGGGGGCGGTGCGCATCTGCGACCTGCTCGATGCGCGCAGGCTCGAGGCGCTGCTCGCTCAGCAGGACGAGGCCGCGCTGCGCGAGCTCTCGGGCCTCGTCGGCGAGGAGACAGCGCGCGCGAAGGCGCGCACGCTCTTCCCGCACCTGTGCGGCGAGGGCGATGACGGCGCTGGCGCTCGCGGGCTCTTCGACGCGCGCAAGACGCTCGCGCACTACCTCGCGCTCGCGCGCAGGCTCGCGCCGCACGTGCGCGACACGGGGCTGCTCGTGAACGAGGCCGCGCTCGCGGGCAGGCGCATCCTCTTCGAGGGCGCGCAGGGCGCGCTGCTCGACGTGGACCACGGCACGTACCCCTACGTCACGAGCTCGAACACCACGCGCGTGGGCGCGGGTCCTTTCCCGACGGAGCTCTCCGATGCCGTCGGCGAGGCGCTCGCCTCGCGCGGGCGCGAGATCGGCACGGTCACCGGGCGCAAGCGCAGGTGCGGCTGGCTCGACGCGGTCGCTCTGCGCTACGTGCGGCTGCTCTGCGGCTTCTCGTCGCTCGCGATCACGAAGCTCGACGTGCTCTCCGGGGTCGGGACGCTCAGGATCTGCGTCGGCTACACGCTCGACGGGAAGCCTGTCGCAGGATTCCCTGCGGACCCCGACGTGCTCGCGCGCTGCGTGCCTGCCTACGAGCAGCTCGAGGGCTGGGACGAGGACCTCTCCGCGGTGCGCGACTACGACGCGCTCCCTCGCGCATGCAAGGCGTACCTCGCGCGCATCGAGGGGCTTGTCGGCGTGCCGGTCTCGCTCGTTTCCGTGGGGCCTGAGCGAACGCAGACGATCTCGAGAGAGTAGATCACAGGTGGCGAGGGAACGGCCGTCGTGCGACTGCAGGCACAGAGAGTTCGTTCCGCCACTGCGACGCGCCCGAAGCTCCTATCCACGAGGACGCGCTGAACGGGAAAGGGCATCTTCACGCGCATGAGGAAACCATTTTAAACCGCTCTCTCCCGTACCGCACCGTGAACAACAAGGTCCAGCTGCTCTCGGGG